>JANNYX010000030.1:0-1876 GCA_031410295.1 Rhodoferax sp. | reverse complement strand
GACCGGGCTTTGCGTGTGTTTTCTGCGTGGGAGGCAGCAGCGGCGCCAGGGAGTGGGTAAAGTTCACCCATGCCCACACCGATCAGTACTTACCCGGCCTCCCCCGTCAAAAACGCAACCAATAACATTTCAATCACGCAGGTGCTGGTTTGCGGCGCCGCCATCGTCACCTTGTCGATGGGCATCCGCCACGGTTTCGGGTTGTGGCTGCAGCCGATCACGCAGGACCAAGGCTGGACGCGCCAGAATTTCGCCCTGGCCCTGGCCATCCAGAACCTCACCTGGGGCGTCACCGGTATCTTCGCCGGCATGATGGCCGACAAGTTTGGCGCCTTTCGGGTGATTCTGGTAGGCACCCTTTTTTATGCGCTGGGTTTGATCGGCATGGCCCATTCAGCCACGCCTTTCCTGTTCACGCTCACTGCCGGGATGCTGATTGGCACCGCCCAGGCGGGCACCACTTACGCGGTGATTTACGGCGTGATTGGCCGCAACGTGCCGATCGAGCGGCGCTCCTGGGCGATGGGGGTGACGGCCGCTGCGGGTTCGTTTGGCCAGTTCCTGATGGTGCCTACGGAAGGATTTCTGATCAACACCTTTGGCTGGCAACAGGCGCTGGTGTTTTTGGGGTTCCTGGTCCTGCTCATCCTGCCTTTGGCTTGGGGCCTGCGTGAACCCGGCTTTGCCGGGGGTTTGTCGGCCAGACGCGATCAATCGATCTGGAGCGCGCTCAAGGAAGCCTTCAAATACCCGAGTTTCCAGTTGCTGATGGCGGGTTATTTTGTCTGTGGTTTCCAGGTCGTCTTCATCGGCGTGCACATGCCCAGTTATCTGAAAGACAACGGCCTGTCGCCGCAAGTGGCGGGTTACGCGCTGGCGCTGATTGGCCTCTTCAATGTGTTTGGCACCTATATCGCCGGATCGCTCGGGCAGCGCATGCAGAAAAAAAATATCCTGTCGTTCATTTACCTGGCGCGCGCGGTTGTCATCAGCCTGTTTTTAATGGCGCCGTTGACACCGCTGTCGGTCTATGTATTTGCTTCGGTCATGGGGCTGTTGTGGCTCTCGACGGTGCCACCGACCACGGCCGCGGTAGCGTCCATCTTTGGTGTGGCGCATTTGTCGATGCTTGGCGGTTTTGTGTTTTTCAGCCACCAGATCGGCTCCTTCATGGGCGCCTGGCTCGGTGGCGTGTTGTACGACAAGACCGGCAGCTACGACATCGTCTGGTACATCTGCATCGCACTGGGTATTTTTGGCGCCTTGATCAATTGGCCGGTGAAGGAAGCGCCGATCGTGCGCCTGCCCTCACTCAAGCCGGCCTGAGCGACGCGGCCTCGCCATGAACCTCCTGCGCAAATACTGGATCCATGCGGTTGCCGTGCTGGTCTTGCTCGCTGTCTTCAGTTTCTACACGCGCCCCGACTTTCTGGTCACCCTGGCCAACCAGATTTGGGCCTGTTTTTAGGCTCTGGGGCGAGGTTTTCAAAAGTTGTTAATAAAATCGGCAATAGGCCGTCAGATAATATGGAAAGTTTGCTATTAATAAAATAGTAACCAAAACGGAGCCACCAACGGCCGCGCACGGCGCCGGCGCAGCGTCGAATTGGGTGCAGCGCTGGGCGCACTTGGTCAAGCCGGCTGGCAGCGTGCTGGACCTCGCCTGTGGCCACGGTCGCCACATGAAATTTTTTGCCGCGCTTGGGCATCCGGTCACCGGTGTTGATAATTCTGCCTTGGCCATTGCAGCCGCGTCGCAATTTGGCAAGGCAGTGTTGGCGGATGTCGAAAACGGGCCATGGCCCTTGACCATTGCAGATTCAAATGGTGACGGCCAGATAGCCAAATTCGACGCGGTGGTGGTCACCAACTACCT
>JANNYX010000029.1:0-2129 GCA_031410295.1 Rhodoferax sp. | reverse complement strand
CGCCGGTGGGGTCGCCGCCGGAACAAAAAAGCCGTACCAGAACTCAATCGCATAACCTGGCAAGCCGGCTTCAATCATGCCCGGCAGATGCGGCACCAGGGCGCTGCGCTCTTTGCTGCTGACCGCCAGGCCTTTGAGCCGACCGGCCTGAATCATCGGCAGCACCGACGGTGGCGTGCCAAAAGTCAGTTGGGTGTCGCCGGCCACGACCGACTGGATCGCCGGCGCGCCGCCTTTGAAGGGGATGTGCTGCATTTGTACTCCCGCCACCTGGCTGAACAGGGCGCCGCCCAGATGCGGGGCCGAACCATTGCCCGAGCTGGCGTAGTTCAGGCTGCCCGGCGCGGCCTTCGCCCGGCCGATCAATTCACGCACCGACGCGATGCCGGCTGCCGGATTGGCAGCGATCACCAGTGGCGAGCTGGTCACCTTGCTGATTGGCAACAGATCCCGGGCGGTGTACCCCAACTTGGGGTTGAGTGCCGGGTTGACGGAAATTGCCGCTGGGCTGGCGATCAGCACGGTGTAGCCATCGGGCGCCGCCTTGGCGACAAATTCAGCGGCGATGCTGGAGCCGGCACCGGCCTTGTTTTCGATCACGATGGTTTGCCCCAGGGCGCGGCCCAGCGAGTCCCCGACCGTGCGGGCCACATAGTCGGCAGCGCCCGCGGGAGCAAATCCAACCACCAACCTGATGGGTTTGTTTGGATAGGGAACGGCCTGCGCCTGCGCCTGCGCAAGCGCCGGAACGCCACACAGGAGCCAGGCCGCCAGAATCTTCCATTGTTTCATTGTTTATTGCACCGGACCGTTCAACACAATTTTCCCGACCTGCTGGTTGGCGTCCATGAACGACTTGGCCTGGGCCAGGTCTTCAAATGCGAAACTTTTGTCGACCCATGGCGTGATGCTGCCGCGCGAGACCAGCGGCAAGACCCCGGCCCTGAAGGCCGGCAGGCTTTGCGCCTTTTGCTCGGCGCTGCGCAACTTGTTGGAAACGCCAAAAAGCGTCAGGCGTTTCGAATGCAACGCCTCAATGTCCATCGCGCCGCCCATGACGCCATCGACGTAACCGACGGTCGCAAGGCGCCCTTCAAACGCCATCGATTTGACACACTCGGCGAACACCGAGCCGCCCAAGGCATTCACTACCAAATTGACGCCCTTGCCGCCGGTGGCGGCCATCACGGCATCATGAAAATCCGGCCTTCGGGTGCAAATGCCGACATCCAGGCCAAATACCTTCAAGCGATCCAGCTTGGCCTGCGAGCCGGAAGTCCCGATCACCTTGGCGCCGAGTGCCTTGGCCAATTGCAGCGACCCGACGCCCACGCCAGAGGTGACACCCGCCACCAGCAACCATTCATCAGATTTCAATTTCCCTTGCAGCACCAGCATGTCATACACCACCAGAAACACCAAGGGAAGGCTGGCAGCCTCCTGCCAATTCAAGTTGGCCGGTTTATGCATGGCTTCGCGTTCATCCATCAGCACCCATTCGGCAAACGCGCCCGGGCAGCGCCCCATGACCGGGTCGCCTGGTTTGAATTGGGTCACCCCGGCGCCGCAGGCAACCACCTCCCCCGCCGCCTCCATGCCTATCGCCTTGGCGCCCGTGCCTTTGCTGTGCAAGCCGTGCGCCAGGATGAACTCACCCCGGTTCAGGCTGGCGGCGCGCATGCGCACCAGCATTTGAGAGGCGCCGGGTTGCGGTTGGGGTGTGTCCTTGAGCTCAAGCGTCGCCACGCCATCGGCGACCTGCATCCAATACGATTTCATCTCTTCCATCACTTTCCGTTGAAGACCGGCTTGCGTTTTTCCATGAAGGCTTTTCGGCCCTCGGCATAGTCTTCACTGGCGAAACACACCTGAATCAGCGCCTGGCACAGGGCAAAGTCCAGCTCTGGCGAAGGCTTCAGAATCTGCGCGGTGATGGCCTTGCCAGCGCGCACTGTCAAAGGTGCGTTGGCGGCCAGCGCGTCGGTGTACTCTGCCAGCAAACCGGGCAAGGCGTCTGGCGCACAAACCCGTGTGACCAAACCGAGCGACTTGGCTTCTGCGGCGTCAATTTTCCGCGCTGTAAAGAACAGGTCTTTGGCGGCGCCCGGCCCGATCAGATCGACATCGCG
>JANNYX010000028.1:0-2398 GCA_031410295.1 Rhodoferax sp. | reverse complement strand
TGACGCCGCAGGCAAAGTCATAGCGAGCACCAGCGAGCAGTCATATGCCCAAACGCAAAGCGTCCACCCCCAACCGCGCCTTCAAGGTTGCCGACCAGATCCAGCGTGATCTGACGGAGTTGATCGCGCGCGAGTTGAAGGACCCGCGGGTGGGCATGGTGACGGTCCAGGGCGTTGAAGTGACGCCCGACTACGCGCACGCCAAGGTGTTTTTCAGCGTTTTGCAAGGCAGTGCTGAAGAGTGCGCCGTCGGCTTGAACCAGGCGGCAGGTTTTCTGCGCGCCGGTCTGTTCAAGCGATTGCACATTCACACCGTGCCCACTTTGCATTTTGTGTTTGACCGTACACCTGAGCGTGCTGCCGACATGAATGCGCTGATCGCGCAGGCCGTTGCCTCGCGTTCCAAGAACGAGGATTGACCGTGAACGCGCCGCGCACGAGGGTCGTGAAGCGCCCCGTGCACGGGGTGCTGCTGCTGGACAAACCTTTGGGTTGGTCGAGCAACGACGCCTTGCAAAAAGTCAAATGGCTGCTTCGCGCCGATAAAGCCGGACACACCGGCACACTTGACCCCTTGGCAACGGGCATTCTGCCTCTGTGTTTTGGCGCCGCGACGAAATTCAGCCAATTGCAACTTGATGCTGATAAATCCTATGAAGCCACGCTGCATTTGGGCGTCAAAACCAGCACCGGTGATGCCGAAGGTGATGTCATCGAAACGCGCGACGTCAACGTGACGCAGGTCGACGTCGACCGCATCCTGCCGCAGTTCATTGGTGCGATCAGTCAAACGCCGCCCATGTACAGCGCACTCAAGAAAGACGGCAAGGCCTTGTATGAATATGCGCGCGCAGGCATCAGCATCGACCGCGAACCGCGCGAAATAAAAATACATAAGCTGAATTTGAATATGGCCGACATAGAACATGGAAAGTTTGCTATCAAATTAGAAGTAACCTGTAGCAAAGGAACCTACATCCGAACGCTCGGGGAAGACATCGGCGAAGCGCTCGGGTGCGGCGCGCACCTGGCTTCACTGCGCCGGGTTGCCACCGGCGCCTTCAGGCAAGACCAATGCGTGACGCTGGACGATTTTCTGGCCCTGGACGATGCCCAGCGCCCGAAGCGCCTGCTGCCGGTGCAGGCGCTGCTTCAGGGCCATGTGGACGTCACCCTGGATGCCGAGCAAGCCGGGCGGTTCCTGAGCGGCCTGCGCCGCCGGGGCAGTTGGCCGGATGCTCCGAGCGTTGCGGTGTATGGACCGCTTCCCGGAAACAGTCTGCTGGGCGCGGCCCACATCGAAGCGGGTGAATTGATCCCGACGCGTCTGCTGAGCCCTATTGAAATCGAGCAAATTGAAGCATTGAAAAAAGAAAGCACCCCATGAGCCACACACAAATCAGAAACATCGCCATCATCGCCCACGTTGACCACGGCAAGACCACCATGGTCGACCAATTGTTGCGTCAGTCCGGCACCTTTGCCGAGCATGAGAAAGTGGTCGACACCGTGATGGACAGCAACGTCATCGAAAAAGAGCGGGGCATTACGATTCTGGCCAAGAACTGCGCCGTGACCTGGGAAGGCACCCACATCAATATCGTTGATACGCCCGGCCACGCCGACTTCGGCGGCGAAGTTGAACGCGCCCTTTCGATGGTCGACGGCGTGGTGCTTCTGATCGACGCGCAGGAAGGCCCCATGCCGCAAACGCGCTTTGTCACCAAAAAGGCGCTGGCTCTGGGGCTGAAGCCGATCCTGGTGGTCAACAAGGTCGACAAACCCGGTTCGCGCCCGGACTGGGTGGTCAACGCGGCATTTGATCTGTTCGACAAACTCGGCGCCACCGATGAGCAGCTTGATTTCCCGGTGGTCTACGCCTCGGGCATCAACGGCTGGTCGTCGATGGTCGAAGGCGGGCAGGGCGAGCAGTGGGGCCCCGACATGTCGGCCCTGTTCAACACCATTCTTGAGCATGTGCCGCACCAGTTGGGCGACCCGTCGGCGCCGCTGCAACTGCAAATTTCAGCGCTCGATTTTTCGACCTTTGTCGGTCGCATCGGTGTGGGCCGGATCAGCCAGGGCACGGTTCGACCGATGATGGACGTGGTGGTGATGGAAGGACCTGACGGCAAGGCCGTCAAGGGCCGCATCAACCAGGTGTTGACGTTTCAGGGCCTGGAGCGGGTGCAGGCCACGGATGCCGGCCCGGGCGAAATCGTGCTGATCAACGGCCTGACCGACATCGGTATTGGCGTGACCATCACCGACCCGCTCAGCCCCATGCCGCTGCCCATGCTCAAGGTCGATGAGCCGACCCTGACCATGAATTTCTGCGTCAACACCAGCCCGCTGGCCGGCCGTGAAGGCAAATACGTCACCAGCCGCCAGATCTGGG
>JANNYX010000027.1:0-3313 GCA_031410295.1 Rhodoferax sp. | reverse complement strand
CAGAACATCAAGACCAATGATTTTGGCGACCCGGTCTTCAAACCCTACGTGATGCGCGAAATGAATGGCGTGCCGGTGGCCATCATCGGCCAGGCCTTTCCCTACACGCCGATTGCCAACCCGCGTTATCTGATGGCTGAATGGGGTTTTGGCATCCAGGAAGAGGCGATGCAGAAAACCGTGGATGAAGCACGCGGCAAAGGCGCCCAGGTGGTTTTCTTGCTCTCGCACAACGGCATGGACGTCGACCTGAAAATGGCTAGCCGCGTGACCGGCATCGACGTCATCATGGGCGGGCACACACATGACGGCATGCCGGTGGCCAGTGTCATCGGCAACGCCGGCGGCAAAACCATCGTCACAAATTCCGGTTCGAACGGCAAGTTTTTGGGGGTGATGGATTTGGATGTCCGCGGGGGCAACGTGCGGGACTTCAAATACAAGCTGTTGCCGGTATTTGCCAACATGTTGCCCGCCGACACGGCGATGGACGCGCTCATCACCCGGGTGCGCGCGCCGTATGAAGCCAAGCTGGGCGAGCAACTCGCCGTCAACGACGGTTTCCTGTACCGGCGCGGCAACTTCAACGGCACCGGCGACCAGCTCTTGCTCGATGCCTTGATGGACGTGCAGGGCGCGGAAATCGCCTTTTCACCCGGTTTCCGCTGGGGCACCACCCTTTTGCCCGGCCAGCCGATTACGCGCGAATGGCTGATGGACATGACCGCCATCACCTACCCCTACACGACTCTCACTGACATGACCGGCGCGACATCAAAACCATTCTCGAAGATGTCGCCGACAACCTCTTCAACCCCGACCCGTATTACCAGCAGGGTGGCGACATGGTGCGGGTGGGCGGAATGAGCTACACCTGCAATCCGACGAGCAGCATGGGCCGACGCATTGATGAGATGCGCCTCAAGGGCAAACCAATTGAGGCTGACCGCAGCTACAAAGTGGCGGGTTGGGCGCCGGTCTCCGAAGAGGCAAAAAACCTGGGCGGCAAGCCGATTTGGGAACTGGTGGAGCCCTGGTTGAAAGCCAAGGGGCGCGTGCAAGAGCCCAAGCTGAACACGCCCAAATTGACAGGTGTCGGCATGAACGGCGGTATGACGGCCTGAATTCGGGCCATTTGGCATTTAAAAAGGCCATTCACGGCTCTGTTCTGAAATCGGTAAATTGCGGGATAATTTGAAGGTTCCCTACACGGTCGGCGCCGGTGTGGGACGCGCAGGAGGTCACCGATGAGCAATCAAGCCCGAAACAAACCAAGACCCGATCCTAAAGTTGACCGCTATCCTGGATCCTCTGCACACGGGGGTCTGTATGACCGCCACGGCCCTATTCCTGTGCCAGAGGCCAAGGAGAGCGACACCGAGTCGGCCTGGGCCTTGTTTGAAGAGTCCCGAATGCTTCAGGACAATCCCAAGCCGGCGCCCAAATTTGAAGACACCAAGGTTGATCAAGCCGGTTTTGAGCCGACCGATTTTGGCGAATCGGGTTACGCGCCGACCGATGCGGCACCGTTGAAGCCCTGAACTGACGTTGCTTGCCGCCTACGCCTCGGACCCCGCGCACTCCCGCGGAAGACGGTTTGCCGAACCTGACGCGCTGACGCGCACCGCCTTCCAGCGCGACCGCGATCGCATCGTTCACTCCACGGCGTTTCGCCGGCTGGTCTACAAAACCCAGGTTTTCCTGAATCACGAGGGTGATTTGTTCCGAACCCGGATGACGCATTCCCTTGAAGTGGCGCAACTGGCGCGTTCGATCGCCCGAAGTCTGCATTTGAATGAGGATCTGGTTGAAGCCATTGCCTTGGCGCACGACCTGGGCCATACGCCGTTTGGGCACGCCGGCCAGGACGCTTTGAACGACTGCATGAGCGGTCACGGGGGCTTTGAACACAATCTGCAGAGCCTTCGCGTGGTGGATATGCTGGAGCAGCGTTATCCGCAATTTAACGGACTGAATTTGACGTTCGAAACGCGTGAAGGCATCCTGAAACATTGTTCGCGCGCCAACGCGGAACGGTTGGAAACGCAGGAAATTCAACAAGGCTGCGATGCCGCCCGCGGGGGCGTGGCGCGGCGCTTTCTGGCGCGCACCCAGCCCAGTTTGGAGGCGCAACTGTGCAACCTGGCCGACGAAATCGCCTACAACGCGCATGACATTGACGACGGCGTGCGTTCGGGCCTGATCAGCCTGGAGCAGCTCGAAGCAGTGCCGTTGTTTGACGGCTTTCGCCGGCAGACCCTGGCCGAATTCCCGGATCTCGGACAGCCGCCACAACGCCGGCGCCTGTTGTACGAATCCATTCGCCGCATGCTCAGTGCCCAGGTTTACGACGTGATAGCCGCTACACGTCGGGCTGTCGATGCTGCGCAGGCGCACGGCGTTCAAAGTGCAGACCAAGTCCGTAACTTGCCGCCCCTGGTGCAATTTGGTCCAGCGGTGCGTGAAGGCTCGACCGCGTTGAAGCAGTTCCTGATGCGCAACCTCTACCGGCATGCGCAAGTCATGCACACCACCAACCAGGCGCGCCAGGTGGTGAAAGACCTGTTCCAGAGTTACCTGAGTTCACCCGCTGAAATGCAGGCCGACCATGCGGAGCAGGCGACACAAGCGCGCCACTCCGTGACGGGCGAGAGTGGGGTGGCGCGGGTGGTAGCCGACTACATTGCCGGCATGACCGACCGTATGGCCGCGCGCGAGCATGAGCGCCTGAGCGGGTACCGCCTGCTGGTGTGATTGCGCCAACCCGCCATCGACGCCACCGCTTGTTGCGCCGCATTGATGGGCCCAGTCACTGCCAGCTTGTGCATGCCGCTGGTATTGGCAGGCTTGATTTGGACCGTGTATGAGCGACTCAGGCCGCTTGTATCCGCATTGGCCGGAACCCGCCTTTGTTGTCATCCTGGCCGGGGTGGTGGCCGCGGTGCACTTGCCCAAACTGATTCCGGCATTGCCGGTGTTGCAGCAGGAATTGGGACTTTCATTGGTTCAGGCCGGGTTCCTGTTGTCGACCGTGCAAATCGCGGGCATGGCACTTGGATTGGTGATAGGTCTTGCTGCCGACGGTCTGGGCCTTCGACGCAGCATGTTGACGGGACTGGTGACACTGTCGTTGGCATCCGCAGCGGGCGGCTTCGCCGATGGCGCAATGCCTTTGTTGACTTTGCGGGTGGCCGAAGGCGTTGGTTTCTTGCTGGCAGTGACACCCGCACCGGGTTTGATCCGTCGCATTGTGACCCCGCAACGCCTGGGCAGATTGTTGGGGCTGTGGAGCGCCTATATGCCGTTTGCCACG
>JANNYX010000026.1:0-2981 GCA_031410295.1 Rhodoferax sp. | reverse complement strand
TGGTGTTGCACCAGTTGGCCATTTTGTAATGTGTACTTTCTGTTTTGTAACCACCAAGGACTTTCCCCATGAAAAACGCAAAAGCAGTCTGGATGTTGGTGGTCTCCGTCATTCTGGGGGTGTTGGTGACGGCGATGGCGGTGGTCTGGGTCGGCCAGAAGGGAAACGTGGCCGCCAACAAGGTGGCCGTGGCCGCCATGGACATTGAGCTGGGCAGCAAGATCAACCCGACAATGCTGAAGTCAGTCGACTGGCCCACGGGCTCGGTCCCGGAAGGGGCTTTCAACGATCTGAAGGAGCTCGAAGGCCGAGTGGTGAAGTCGTCGGTGCAGCGTGGGGAGCCGATTCTGGCCACCAAACTCGCGCCGGTGGGCACCCAGGGCGGCCTCTCGGCGGTGATTGCCGAAGGCAAACGGGCCATGACAGTGCGCGTCAACGACGTCGTCGGTGTGGCAGGTTTTGCCCTGCCCGGCAACTACGTGGACGTGATGGTCAACACCCAGCAGGACAAAGAGGCCAAGTCCGACGAAAACATCCAGATCAGCCGCACCGTGCTGGAGCACGTGCTGGTGCTGGCCGTGGCACAAGAGGCGGGTCGCGATGAAACCAAACCCAAGGTGGTGAACGCGGTCACGCTGGAGATTTTCCCCGGCGACGCCTAAAAGCTGGACCTGGCGCGCAGCGTTGGCACCTTGTCGCTGGTGTTGCGCAACCAGGTCGACAAAACGCCGGTGGTCACCGCTGGCATCACCAAGAAGGAGCTGTTTGGGGAGAAAGCGGCGCCCCCGCCCGCCGCCCCGGCGCCGGTGGCCGCTGCGCCAAAACCAATCGTGAAGGTGGTGCGTGCGCCGGCCCCGGTGGTGGTGCCGGTGGTCGCCGCAGCGCCCAGAAGTTGTGTGGAAGTGATCCAGAACAACGCCCGCGCCCAGCATTGTTTCTGAACTTTTACTGATCGACCCAAGCGGTTTTACCGGGAGCACCCATTGAACAAGAACCAACAACTTCGCAACCCCAAAAACCTGACCATTCTGGCGGCGCTGTTATGGGCGGGCTCAGGGTACTGGCTAGTGCCGGTACAGGCTCAAGCCCCGGCACAGTCACAGGTGCAGTCGCCCGGAACGGTGCAAGCGCCCGCCCGGGCGACGGCTGTGGCTGGCCCTGGCACTGCCGCCGCTACCGCAGCTACCGCTACGACCCCTTCTAACGCCACGGGCGCCATTACTGCCAGAGCGCCGGGTCGCCCCAACGCGCCGCCCACGCAGGCAACGCTCGCGCCCGCAACGTTGCTGGGCCCGCCGCCGGCGCCGCTGAAGCCCTGCACGGCGGTTACGGTCGACCCGCCGACGCAGATCGTTCTGGGCAAATCCACCGTGGTCAAACTCGCCACCCCGGCCGTGCGCATGGTGGTGGGCGGCCTGGCGTCCGGCAGGTCGGGCCGACCCGCGGAGGCCGGCGGCGACAAGAGCGCCGCTGCCGCGCAGCAGGCCCTGGCCGCGTCGGTGGGCCAAGACGGTGTGGCCGATGTGGACGTGATTTTGCTCAGCCCGACCGAGCTGTTTTTCATCGGCAAACGCGCCGGCTCGATGAACCTGGTGCTGCAAAGCGCCGATGGCGCATGTGCCGTCAAAGACATCATCGTGACCATCGACCCGGGCACCTTGCAAGCCAAACTCAATGAGGTGTTCCCGGAGGAGGCCGACCTGCGGGTCAGGGGCGCGGAAAACGCCATCATCCTCACCGGCACCGTGGCCGACAGCGTCAAACTGGAGCACGTGGTGCAGCTTGCCACCTCTTACGGTGACGGCAAAAAAGTCGTCAACATGATGCGTGTGGCCTCGGCCCAGCAGGTGATGCTGGAAGTCGCGGTGGCCGAAGTCAGCAAGACCCTGCTTGACAAACTTGGCGGCGCGGTCACTTTGAACAAATCCGGGAGTGACTCCAGTGTCTCCTTCGTCTCCAACTTTCTCAGCAATGGCGGCGGGATCTTGCAGGCGCTGAAAATTGGCAGCGGCCTGGTACAAATCGACGGCCAGAAAGACGACGGCCTGGTGCGCATCCTGGCCGAGCCGCACTTGATGGCCATCAGCGGCCAGCGTGCCAGTTTCCTCTCGGGCGGCAAGATTTTCATTCCGGTGGCGACCAACAACAATTTCGGTTTCAACACCATCACCCTGGAAGAAAAAGAGTATGGCGTGGGGGTGAAATTCACGCCCACGGTGCTAGGCGGCAGCCGCATCAACCTCAAGGTGGTCACCGAAGTCTCGGAGTTGTCGCAGACCGGCTCACCCTTCACCACCTTCAATGGCGTGGTCTCAGTGTTGCCCTCGTTCACGGTGCGCCGGGCCGACACCACGGTGGAGCTCAACGACGGGCAAAGTTTTGTCGTGGCCGGGCTCATCCGCACGGGGACCAACGAAACCGTCAAACGCCTGCCCGGCTTGGGTGAGATACCGGTGCTGGGCGCCCTGTTTCGCAGCACCGAGTTTCAAACCGGGCAAACCGAGCTCTTGTTTGTGGTCACGCCGCGCCTGGTCAAACCGCTGGCGCAAGCGCCCCGCTTGCCCACAGACAACCATGTAGTGCCGACCCGCTCCGAGGTTTACCTGCACGGCAGCACGGAAAACGCCAAGCCCGCGCCCGCCGCGCCCGACGCCGCCGGCAAATAAGCCACGATCAAGAGGAAAGACCATGCTCAAACCAAAACTTGCCCTGCCGATCTGCCTGCTACTCTGCCTCGGTTTTTTGGCTGGCTGCGCCGTGCCGCTCACGCCCGAATACGACGCGAAGTTTGGCGTTGCGGTGCGTGAAGCCCGCCTCGCCATGACGATCAACCCTGAAGCTGGCAAAAACCCTGATATGGCGCTGGGTCTGCATGGCGGCGCTGCCAAAGAGACCCTGATCCATTACCAGAACAACTTCAAGACGCCGCCACCGGTCACCAATGTCATCAACATTGGCGGCAGCATTGGTGGGGGTGGGGG
>JANNYX010000025.1:0-2249 GCA_031410295.1 Rhodoferax sp. | reverse complement strand
CGTGGCAAAGGCAGTGCCGCTTAAGGCGCGGGCGGGAGCGGGGCCTGAGGTGCTGGTGGCCATCAGTACAAACCCCGCACCTGCGCATGCAGGCGGCTCAGGCCCAGCAGCGCATCGGTGAAAGGGGTGGCCACACCGGTCAGCGTGCCCAGCTCTTTCACCACGGTGACCAGGGCATCCAGCTCCACGGCCTTGCCACTTTCCACGTCTTGCAGCATCGAGGTCTTGAAGGCCCCCAGCTTGAGTGTGACGGCGTGGCGGTCGGCCGGCTGCTGGTCGATGGGGATGCCAATCCGTGCGCCGATGGCTTTGGCCTCCAGCATCACGCTGGAGATGAAATTGCGCACCAGTTCGTCGCCCAGAATCAAGTCGGTGGTGGCCCCGGTCATGGCGCTCACCGGGTTCACGGTCATATTGCCCCAAAGCTTGTACCAAGTGTCTTTCTGGATTTGCGGCGACACGGTGGCGTTGAAACCGGCCCGCTGCAATAAATCAGCCAGCGCTTGCACACGTTCCGAGGCTTGCCCTGACGGCTCACCGACGATCAAGCCATTGCCAAAATGGTGGTGGACCAAGCCCGGCTCAGGCACCGAACAACTGGCATGCACGACGCAACCAATGATGTGCTGCGGCGCTATCGCCGATTCAATCTGCCCGCTCGGGTCGACTGCGTTCAACCGTGTGCCCGCATAAGCGCCGCCGAAACCCTGAAAAAACCACCATGGCACGCCGTTCATGGCCACCAGCACGATGGTCTGCGGCCCGATCAGCGGGTTGATTCTGCGGGCGACCTCGGCCAGGGAAGGCGCCTTCACGGCAACCACCACCAAATCTTGCTTGCCCAGCACTTCCGGGTTATCGCTGGCGTGTACATCGTGCGCTGTCACGCTGTCGCCGCGCCGGATACGCAGGCCCCTTGTTTCTATCGCCTGCAGTGTCGCGCCGCGCGCCACCACACTCACGCCACACCCCAAACCGGCCAGGTCGGCGCCCAACCAGCCGCCAATGGCACCGGCGCCGTAAATGCACACCTTGTTCATCCGGAGCAAACCTGGTGCATTGGGCAAGGGATGGAAATATGTGGAATCATTTAATTGTCAAGAAACACAGACAATATAGGCCGTCGAATAATATCATTAGTATGCTATGTAATATATAGTAATAATAAATATAATTTATACAAATTATTAAGTTAAATGTGTAAAAAACGAACAAATTACCGATTTTCTGTTTGATTCTTCGACTGCAACCGCAACCGCAACTGCAACTGCAACTGCAACTGCAACGGCCCCCACTCAGCGAATCATTGCAAATAACTGTCGTCCTGTCGGTTCACCAGGCGCACCATGGCGTTGAACAAATCGGTGCCGCCGCCTTGGTCGGGGTACTGCAGGGCGTCCCGGGTGCATTTAGCCGCAATCGCTTCGGGCACGGCAATCGCCTCTGCCGCGCCGCCCATGCTGAAGGTGGCCAGTTGCACGTCGCAGGCGCGTTGCAGCGTCCAGAGTACTGCAAAGGTCTGCGGCAGGGTTTTGCCCCAGGCCAAGAGGCCGTGGTTGCGCAGGATCACCGCCGGGCGCTGGCCCATGCTTTTGAGCAGGCGCGGGCCCTCTTCGGCGTGGATGGTGATGCCCTCGAAGTCGTGGTAGGCCACCATGCCATGCAACTGCGCGGTGTAAAAATTCGTCTGCTGCAAGCCGCCCTTCAGGCACGCCACCGCCACGCCCGAGGTGGTGTGGGTGTGCATGATGCAATGCGCATCGGGCAGGCCCGCGTGGATGGCCGCGTGCACGGTGAAACCGGCCGGGTTCACCGCCCATGGGCTGGCCGGCTGGCCCGGTGTCGCAATTTTGTTGCCCTGCAGGTCGATCTTGAGCAGGTTCGAGGCTGTGACTTCGGTGTAATGCAGGCCGAAGGGGTTGATGAGGAACTGCGGGCCTTTGGCAACCCCCTCAGGAGCCACCCCGCCCGTCACCGAATCCGGCAGGCGCACGGTGATGTGGTTGTAAATCATCTCGACCCAGCCGAGCATGGCAAAGACGCGGTAACAGGCCGCCAGTTGCACCCGCGCGGCCCATTCGTCGGGGTGGAAGCCCGGGTTGCGCGGGGAGAGTTGTTCGGGTTTCAAGTTCGCATTCATGGTGTGCCTTCGTCAAATGTTGCGATTTTCCCGGTCGGCGCATGGCTTCGATACGCTTGGGCGCCGCCGGTATTCAGTAATCCTCAGTAGGCCTTGCTGGCAGCGACCG
>JANNYX010000024.1:0-2968 GCA_031410295.1 Rhodoferax sp. | reverse complement strand
AGCAGTTGTGGGGTGCAACAGCAGGCCATTGAATCCCTATACTTAATGCTCATAGCGGCAACCCATTGGGCATCATGACAACAGGCGACACCACAACAGGCGACAGGATAGCGGGCAACAAAATCGTCAAAATCGGCGGCGCTTCGGGCTTTTGGGGCGACAGCAGCGTCGGCGCGCCGCAACTGGTGGCCAGCGGGCAGATCGACTACCTGGTGTTTGACTATTTGGCCGAGTTGACCATGTCGATTCTGGCCGCCGCGCGCCTCAAAAAGTCTGAGATGGGTTATGCCACCGACTTTGTTTCGGTGGCGATGAAGGCCGTTCTCAAGGACGTGGTGGCCCGGGGGATTCGGGTCGTCAGCAACGCCGGTGGCGTGAACCCGCAAGGCTGCGCCGACGCGCTGGCGGCACTGGCTGCACAGCAAGGTGTTGAACTGAAGATCGCCGTGGTCACCGGCGACGACGTCATGCCCCTGCTGCCGGCGCTGCGCGAGGCCCTCCCCGCCGTGCGCGAAATGCAAAGCGGCGCGCTGCTGCCGGCCAAGGTGCTGACCGCCAACGCCTATTTGGGCGCGGGCCCGATCAAGGCGGCGCTGGACGCTGGCGCCCAGGTGGT
The DNA here is from genome assembly GCA_031410295.1 of Rhodoferax sp. Classification (GTDB taxonomy): domain Bacteria; phylum Pseudomonadota; class Gammaproteobacteria; order Burkholderiales; family Burkholderiaceae_C; genus JANYCG01. The sequence continues at coordinate 2,352 of JANNYX010000024.1, read as the reverse complement.
GATCACCGGGCGCTGTGTCGATTCCGCCGTGACGCTGGGTGTCTTGATGCACGAATTCGGCTGGGGCGGCGACAACCCCAGCAACCCCGGCCAGCTCGACAAACTTGCCGCAGGCAGCCTGGCCGGCCACATCATCGAATGCGGCGCGCAGGCCACCGGCGGACTCTTCACCGACTGGCAGCAGGTGCCGGACTGGGCGCACATCGGTTACCCGATTGTTGAATGCAGCGCGGACGGCAGTTTCGTCTGCACCAAACCGGCGGGCACTGGCGGGCTGGTGTCCTGTGCCGTCATCGCCGAGCAAATGTTGTACGAGATTGGCGACCCGGCCAATTACATCTTGCCGGACGTGGTGTGTGACTTCACCCAGGTGACGCTGTCCCAGTTGGACACCCAAGGGCAACCCAGCGCGGGCACCGGACCCGCCCACCGCGTGCGGGTCTCGGGTGCGCGGGGCAAACCAGCGACGGACACCTACAAAGTCTGCGCCACTTACCTGGACGGCTTCAAACTCTCGGCGCAACTCACCATCATCGGTATCGACGCCAAGGGCAAAGCGCAACGCACCGGCGAGGCGATCATCGAACGCACCTCAGAGCTTATGGAAAACGCCGGCTTGGGGCCGTTTACCCGAACCCATATCGAAGTGCTGGGCACCGAGTCATGTTTCGGGCCGCATGCCACCGCGCAATCGGCGCGCGAAGTGATCCTGCGGGTAACGGCGCTGCACCCGCGCAAAGAGGCGCTGGATTTGCTCGCGCGCGAGGTCGCTCCCGCGGGGACCTCGTGGTCGCCTGGCACGACCGGCTCCGGCGGTGGCCGATCGGCGCCTGCGCCATCGATCAAACAGCTTGGCTTCTTGTTGGACAAGTCCTCGCTGGGTGCCAAGGTGGCGATAAATGGAATTGATATAAAATACAACGATTTAAAACCCCATAAGGCCGTCAAAGAATATGTGTTTATTGCTCCTATATTAATGAGCAATTTTGATGATAAAACTATCAAAGTTAGTGATGAGATTACTACCCAACTGATTTTTGTCGCTCACGCGCGCAGTGGTGACAAGGGTGATATTTCCAACATCGGCGTGATCGCGCGGCACCCCGATTTATTGCCGGTGTTGCGCGAGCAATTGACCGAAGCGGCGGTTGCCCAATTTCTCGCGCACCTGGTCAAAGGCCGCGTCACGCGTTTTGAGGTGCCGGGTATCCACGCCTTCAATTTCGTTTGTGAGCAGGCGCTGGATGGCGGCGGCATGGCGTCGCTGCGCAACGACCCGCTGGGCAAGGGCATGGGGCAGATCCTGCTCACGATGCCGATCCTGGTGAGCAAAAGTCTGCTGCATAAAGTGTTGCCAGTTTGACAGGCCCGGCGCGCCGGATGCGCCAGAATCAGGCATCACCACAAGAGGAGGCTGCATGGCCCATGGGTCTGGTTACCAATCGGTTTTTGCCCGGGAATTGTTCAAAGGCAAAGTCATCATCGTCACGGGCGGTGGCTCGGGCATTGGCCGCTGCACAGCGCACGAGTTGAGCGCGCTCGGAGCGCACGTGGTGCTGGTGGGCCGCAAACTGGAGAAATTGCAGGCGGTGCAGGCCGAGGTGCAGGAGGACGGTGGCAGCGCTGACTTTCACGTGTGCGACATCCGCCAGGAAGAATCGGTCAAACAAGTCATCGCGGCCGTCATTGCGGTCCATGGCAAAGTCGATGCGCTGGTCAACAACGCCGGTGGCCAATACGTCACGCCGCTGGAGGCGATCAGTCTCAAGGGCTGGGAGGCGGTGATCAACACCAACCTCACCGGCGGGTTCCTGATGGCGCGCGAGTGTTATTTGCAATGCATGAAAGACCGTGGCGGCGCGATTGTCAACATCGTCGCCGACATCTGGGGCTCCATGCCGGGCATGGGCCACAGCGGCGCAGCGCGCGCCGGGATGGTGAGTTTTACCGAGACGGCGGCGGTGGAGTGGGCACATGCCGGCGTGCGCGTCAACGCCGTGGCGCCGGGTTACATCGCCTCCAGCGGCATGGACCATTACCCGCCGGAAGTGGGTGCCTCCCTGCGTGAAAAACGCAAATTGGCGCCGCTGGGGCGTTTTGGCACCGAGGCCGAAACGGCGGCGGGTATTGTGTTTTTATTGAGCCCCGCTGCGTCTTTCATTTCAGGCACAACGATGCGCATTGACGGCGCCCGGCCGCAGACCCGCCTTGGCTGGGAGATGCGCGCGGCAAGTGCCGAATCCCAAACCCGAGAAGCGGTGAAGCCTTTTGACGGTTTTCACCGGGCCGTCGTGCCCAAAGTTTTCCAATCCCCTTGAGCTGCATCCGATATCCGTCACCCTTCATCTGTCA
>JANNYX010000023.1:0-1623 GCA_031410295.1 Rhodoferax sp. | reverse complement strand
AAGTTTGGTCATGATTTTCCTCGTTTGTATTTCAGGATCTTTCAGCCACGGTCTTGAGACATTTTGCGAACTCATCGAACGACGGCTGGAGGTCAGGAATTGAGCGTGTTATGAGAGGAGACATCAATCCGGTAAAAGCCTCGGTCATCTCAAACTTGAGTTTGCCGTTATTTTGCGGCGTCAGCGCGTAGGTTCTTTTTCCAGTGAAAAGGCCCAAAGGCATCCCGCCGCTCCAAACCATATGATGCGGTGCGCTGAACTCTAAAACCTTCAGAGGAAAGGCACGCCCCGGGCTGGCTTTTGTGTAAACAGTAATCTTATTTCCCAAGGTCGCCGCGCCTTCAACTCTGTCAACCGTCGTATTCCAATTCGGCCAACTGGCCACGTCGGTAAGAATGCCCCAGACCCGCGAGGCCGGTGCGTCGATCAAGATTGAGGTCGAAAACGATTTCATGGTTGCTGCTCCTGGTGGCGAGAACTTGCGTGATGACGCTTAACGTGGCGCTGCGCCCCGCCCCCTTGCGGGCTTTGGCTGCAACGGCGGGTTTGGATCGGAGCCATGTGCTCTCATAGCGTCTTTCGCAGCAGTTCGATCGCGAATGTCAGAAACGCGATCCAAGCTATCGTGAACAACACAGTACGCGCGCTAAATAGACTGAACCCAGTGATGTGGACCACGGCATGCGCGGCGCGCGCATAGAAGTAGACAGCAGCCGACGCCACGGTAATTGAAGTCGTCACCTCGGCTGCATGGGCGATCAGAACGACGGTCGCGAAAGTCGCGAGATTCTCGACAGCGTTGATCTGAGCCCGATTGGCGCGATTGACCCAGGCCGGCAGCGGAGACGTGGGCGCGACTTTGTAGTCGGAAGGTTTCAGGGGGCCGCGCGCCAATACGTAGCCTATGACCACAGGAATCCAGAGTACCCCGGTGAGGATGGCGGTGAATAAGAGGTAAAAGAGTTCGGTTGTCATACTTGCCTTCATTTGAAACATTGATCGAATTGCGCGGTAAGAACTCCGGTGATTGATGACTTACTTGGATCCCCTTTGTTTTCACTGACTTTCCGTGCCGTTGGGGCAACAAGACACGGCCTAACGAGGCTGTGGTTAAACCCTTTTTCACGCGCCGGGTTGATTGCTTAAGCACTCAGGTGGTTCGCGGAAGAGTTTTTTGCCGACTTGATCGAAGTGTGCCGGATTTTTGCCTCTTGGGCGCGGCATTGACCGGCAGAACTTGGAATTCCGATTTGCTTCGCCCGGTTTGTTACAAGCTTTACTGCACCGATCCCGTTTTGACCAATTTCTGAATGTCGTCAACAAGATAGACCAGCCGGGGCAACTGGCACCGCCTTTCGCACCCCAAACAAAATGCCAAAAGTAACCAGCGCCAGCCCGGCCCACAGGTTCCAGGTCAGCGGCTCGCCGAGAAAATAGACCGCGCCGAGCGCCGACGAGCCGGGCACGATGGCGGTGAACATGGTGGTGCGGACCGGCCCGAAATGCTGGACCATTTTGGTGAAGGTGATGCCCGAAATCACCACCGAGCCGCAGCCCTGGAAAAACATCTGGAACAGGATGTCGCCCAGCGGTGCGCTCATGAAGTTTGCGGGGATCGCCTGC
>JANNYX010000022.1:0-1707 GCA_031410295.1 Rhodoferax sp. | reverse complement strand
AACTTGCCGTGATGAACCTGGAAACGGGTCGCGACCATGTGTGGAGTGATCTGGCAGCACAACACGTCAATGCCCAGGTTGAATGTGAATGGGTTGACGCTACGCACCCCAGCTACACCCTGTATACCAGCGGCACGACCGGCAAGCCCAAAGGCGTTCAACGCGACACCGGCGGTTATGCAGTGGCGCTGGCGGCCAGCATGAAATACATCTACTGTGGCAACGCGGGCGAGACCTATTTCTCCACTAGCGACATCGGTTGGGTGGTGGGCCACAGTTATATTGTTTATGGGCCATTGATTGCGGGCATGGCAACCATCATGTATGAGGGCTTGCCGACCCGCGGCATGCAGGGCGAGGCCAATGGCGGCATCTGGTGGAGCCTGGTGGAAAAATACAAGGTGACCGTGATGTTCAGCGCGCCTACGGCAATACGAGTGCTGAAGAAACAGGACCCGGCACTGCTGGCCAAATACGATTTGTCCTCCCTCAGAGCCTTGTTTTTGGCGGGCGAGCCATTGGATGAGCCGACCTCCGAGTGGATCAGCAACGGCCTGAAAAAACCCATCATCGACAATTACTGGCAGACCGAAACCGGCTGGCCTGCGTTGTGTGTCTGCCATGGCGTCGAGAACATACCGACGCGGCTGGGCTCGCCGGGCAAGCCGGTTTACGGTTACAACGTCAAGCTGCTGGACGACCAGACCGGTGAAGAACTGACGGCGCCCAGCGCCAAAGGGGTGGTGGTTTTCGAAGGGCCATTGCCGCCCGGCGCCATGCAAACGGTGTGGCGGGATGACGCCCGTTTTGTCAATACCTATTGGAAAACCGTCCCCGGGAAAATGGTTTACAGCACCTTTGACTGGGGCATCCGCGACAAGGACGGTTATTACTTCATCCTTGGCCGCACGGACGACGTGATCAACGTGGCTGGCCACCGGCTGGGCACCCGCGAGATTGAAGAAAGCATCGCGGCGCATCCTAGCGTGGCCGAAGTGGCAGTCGTCGGGGTGGCCGATCAACTCAAGGGCCAGGTGGCCATGGCGTTTGCAGTTGTCAAAGATGCCGGCTCGGTGGCAGACAACGCGTCCCGCCTCAAGCTGGAAGGCGAAATCATGAAGCTGGTTGACAGCGACCTGGGCGCTGTGGCGCGCCCTGCGCGCGTGCGATTCGTCACACTGCTGCCCAAAACCCGCAGTGGCAAGTTGTTGCGTCGCGCAATCCAGGCGGTTTGTGAGGGCCGTGACCCCGGCGACCTGACTACGATGGACGACCCTTCGGCTTTGCAACAAATTCGCGACCTCGTGGGCGGCTGAAAAAACAGGGTGACCCGTTCAATGGCACAATCTCACCCGTAACGAAAGCCCTTCCTAGGCAACAGTCGCATCCGCCAACCGGTTCAGCCGTGTCGCGGAAGGTCATCCAACCATCAAAGTTTCCCAAAGGGGAGCGGAGGTCAGCGTCAATATGAGTCAAGTTCCGCCCAACCAGGCATCGGGTCAAGCCCACGGTTCCGTTTATGGTGCCTACCACGGCACCACCTATCTCGTCGGGGGCAACGCGCCCTATGTCGAAGAAATGTATGAGAACTATCTGGCCAATCCAGGCAGCGTGCCGGATTCCTGGCGAGATTATTTCGATGCCCTCCAATATGTTCCAGCTGTAGACGGCAGCAACACGAAAGACGTGCCGCATTTGCCCGTGGTC
>JANNYX010000021.1:0-3964 GCA_031410295.1 Rhodoferax sp. | reverse complement strand
CGTTATGGCGAGCCGGTTGAGATTGCCAACGCCGCGCTGTTTCTGGCGTCAGATGAGGCGTCTTATGTCAATGGCCAGGCACTGGCGGTGGATGGCGGTTTGTCCAGCTCGCTGCCGGTGGTGCCGCCCAGGATGTCTGGCTTGGTGACTCGCCCGGGCGGTAAACCGGTCAACTCATTTTGAGGCCAGATTTGGTCAAAGCGGCCTGAATCCACGGTGTCCACGTGGACGAGTCGTCACATGGCCAGTTTTTGACCCGCGCCACACAGGCTCACCAGGCCGCTGGCGTGGTCAAACACCGATGGCATCAGCGGGTTCGACACCGCGCGGATTTCGAACTCCAGCTTTCGGCCCACGGCTTTGGCCGGATCGCCCAACTGGTATGGCGCGACGTGCATGACAACGAAGCGCTGGGTGTCGGGCAAAGGCGCCATCAAGCCTTTCATGTCGGCACGCGGGTGCGCGCGGGCGGCGGTCTGCGCGCGCTTGGGGTCCGGCGTCCAGTCCATCACGATGCCGCCATGGCGTTCGACGGTCTGCGCCGTGAAACCGATTTCACGCAACGCAAAGCCGCAAGGGTAGGCGGTTGGCCCGTCCACCCAGCCGGTGCAACGTGCGCCGATTTCAACGCCGCCCAAGGCGCCCAGCGCCCCTTGCAATTGCGCTGCATGCGCAGGCGGGCCGTCGACACCGCCCACCCGCCACGCCGTGGGCGCCAGGTCGATGCTGACTTTGCCCCATGCCAGTTTCTGTGGAAGGGTGAAGCGGTGCACCAGCACGATGCGCTCATAGGCCGGTCCGTCCTGGCTTTGGGCCTGCGCCGCGCAAGGCGCGCCGGTACCGCTGGTCAGCGGATCAGGCGGCGATGCGGCAAATGTTGAAACAGCTGAGATTGCCGAAACTGCGGTAAACGCGACAACACCCCTCATCGTCGCTGGGTTGAAGACGTTATTCATTGATATTCTCCCCAAGTCAAAGTGAAAGTTTGGATGAATTGGCAGGAAAGCCCCAGAGAGTTTGGCAAAGGACGTTGCTGCAAAACTGCGCTGCGTTTTCACGATATTTTTCCCCGGTTGGCCGGCCAATCTGCACAAATGGACGGCGGGGACTGCCAAGAAACCAGTGTTGCATCACCGGCCAACCCGGGCCTGGAGGTTGGCAGGTTCAGTCTAGGCGAAAGTGGCGGCGTATGCATCCCCAATTTGGGGTAGGAATCCCATGCCCACCTGCCGAGGCCATCAAGAACGGCCTAGGTCGAAAAATCAGTCAGCTCAACCCGCTGCGGCCTCTTCGATCACGCCTTTCGCTGCGAAGCTGTCGATCTGGCTGTCTGTGTAGCCATATTCCTTGAGAAGTTCGCGGCTGTGCTGTCCCAAAAGGGGCGCGGCGCGTTCAATCTGCGTAGGTGTTGCGGAAAATTGAATCGGGCAGCCAATCGCCCTCGTCGGTCCTGCTTGCGGATGGACCAAATCCACCACCATGTTGCGGGCCAGGGTTTGGGGGTGCGTCAACGCTTCGCCAATGCTGTGCACCGGGCCCACGGGCACACCAGCGGCATCAAAGGCGGCAATCCAGTCGGCTTTGTCACGCTGCACCAGGATGGTGCTCATGGCTTCAGTGAGTGCGGGCAGGTTGTTCATGCGGTCCGAGTTGGTCAAAAAGCGCGGGTCGTCACGCCATTCAGGGTGGCCCAACACGGCGGCTACGCGCTCCCAGTTGGCCTGATTCGCGCCGCCGATATTGACCCAGCCGTCGCGCGTGGGGTAGGCCTGGTAGGGCGCGCTCAAGAGGTGGGCCGAGCCGGTCGGTCCGGGCGACTCGCCAGTGGCGAAATAGCTGGCGGCATGCCAGTAGGTTTGTTGCAGCGCCGCTTCCATCAGCGAGGTTTCGACGATCTGGCCCTGGCCGGTTTTGAGTTTGTGCACGTAGGCGGCGGTGATCCCTGCGACGGCCAGAATGCCGGCGTTCATGTCAGCCACCGAGTTGCCGGTTTTGACGGGCGGGCGCCCCGGCTCGCCAGTGACCGACATCAGGCCGGTGAAACCCTGGGCGATCAGGTCGAAGCCGCCCTTGTCGGCATACGGGCCGCTGCGGCCATAACCCGAGATGGCGCAATAAATCAAACCCGGATTGGCCGCCGACAGGACGTCGTAACCGACGCCCAATTTTTCGAGCGTGCCGCGCCGGTAGTTTTCGATCAGCACGTCGCTTTGTTTGACCATGGTGACCAGAATCTCGCGACCCTGCGGCGCCTTGAGGTTCAGGGCAATGCCGCGCTTGTTGCGGTTCAGGATCATGAAGGGCGCCGAGACGCCATTGATCCGCGGTTCGCGGTAACTGCGCGAGTCGTCTCCGCCGGGCAGCTTTTCCACTTTGACCACATCGGCGCCCATGTCGGCCAGCAGCATGCCGCAGGTCGGGCCAGCCATGATCTGGGCAAGCTCCAGGACTTTCATGCCAGCCAGGGGTCCCGTGTGAGGTTTGACTTGCATAGCGTTCAATTTATCAATATTTTTCATCGAGTTTGCGTTGACCTTTCCGAAATTCAAGACACTTTTTTTACCTGCGCTCTCAGCCGAAAACGCTGTGGCGGGTGGCTCCGCGAATGTCCCCCGCAGCGGCCTTCGCCGACCGCTCCCCCTTGATTTCGCTGCGCCACCCACCCCAGCGTATTCGGCGGTAACCGTTGTTGGTTCCCCTGGGTCCTTCAACACGGCGCTTATCGGATCAGGTCGATGGGGCATTCTGCGCAGCGGCATCAAGGAGGAGCAGTCGGCGAAGGCCGCTGCGGGGGACAGCCGCGGAGCAGAGTGCCCTATCGACCTGGTCCCGCCCCGACGCCCATCCCGGATCACCCGTCAAGTCCCCGTCCAAACAGGCAACCGTTTGGCAACAAATGCAGCAACACCCTCGTGGAAGTCATGGCTCCCATACGAGCGCTTGATCAAGTCGTCACCAAGCGGCAAATCGTGGGTAATCAGGCGGCGCAAGCTTTCCTTGATCACGCTTTGGGTAACGGGCGCCAGCGCCATCAGGCGCTCACTCAAGCGGGCGCTGGCCGCATCAATGGCGCCGGGTTCACACAACTCGTTCAGGTAACCGCAGGCCAGCGCCTCCTTGTCGTCCAGAATCTCTGCCAACATCAACATGCGTTTAACGCGGGCCGGGCCAAAGGCAGCATTCAAGCGCGCCAGGTTGGCGATGGACAGACAGTTGCCCAGGGTTTTGGCAATCGGCACGCCAAAACGCGAGCCTGTGGTGGCGATGCGGAAATCGCAGGTGGTGGCAATTGCCAGACCGCCGCCCACCGCCCAGCCTTCGATGAGGGCGACGGTTGGCATGGGCAAGGCCTCAAGCTGCGCGATGATCTGGTCAATTTGCGCTTCATACGCCAAGCCATCGTCGCCGCTGTGAAAGGCCTTGAACTGCTCGATGTCGGTACCGGCGACAAAGGCCGCGCCACCGGCGCCGCGAAAGGTCACAACTTTCACCGAAACGTCGGAACCAAGCGTCTTGCAAATGTTTCCCAACTGTTCGTACATGGCCCAGGTCATGGCATTGCGGGCCGCGGGCCGGTCAAACACCACGCGGGCTACACCGGCGTCGATGTGCAGGTTGACGGTACCTTCACTCATGGCAGGAGGCGCAAAGCATAGTGTGTCGGGAAATGGGACGCAGTCGACGGCGCCGTGCAAGGCCCGACTCGGGCGCTCAGGCGTCGCCCTTCACGCCCGCGTCTTTCACCACCTTGGCCCATTTGCTGCTTTCAGTTTGAATGAAGTCGGCAAATTTCTCCGGTGTGCCACCACCGTCTTCCGCGCCATATTGGGCGAATTTTTCCATCACAACCGGCATCAGCAAAACATTGTTGATGTCTTCGTTCATGCGTTTGACCATGGCCGCGGGCATCTTGCCCGGGCCGGCCAGGCCATACCAGGTGGTGGCTTCAAAACCGGGAAAACCG
>JANNYX010000020.1:0-6290 GCA_031410295.1 Rhodoferax sp. | reverse complement strand
GTGCGGGTCACCCTTCCAGAAGGCGCTTTGTTGCGCCGCCTTGGTCACCGGGAACCAGCGGCCAAGTGAGCCTTCAACGTAAGGCGTCAGGTTGGCGTCGTCAAGCATGAAGGCGACAAATTTCTTCGCGCCTTCCTTGTTTTTCGCGCCGCTGAAGATCACGCCGGTTTTGACCGCCGCGCGGTACACCATCTTGCTGCCGTCGGGTTTGTTGGGGAAACCGGCCGTCGCAATTTTCTCCTCGTAATTGGCTTTCGCCACCGCGCGCTGGTCCGCCGTAAGCGCCGCGTTGTTCATGTCATCAAGCCACTTGGCGGCGATGGAGATCGTCGCGTTGTGGGTCATGACGGTAGTTTTATTGTGGAAAGCGACGTTGTTGTCGGGGTCCTTCCAATTGGTGCTCGAAGGCGGCGTGCAGCCTTTGCTGTAGACGGCGGTGTAATCGGTCAAGGTGTTGATGAGACCCTGGCGCACGGCCGGGTCATCGACAAGCAACTTGCCGGAGTCATTGACCAGTTTCACGTTGTAGGCATCCATGAAGGTCAGGAACGAGAAGAAGGAGTCGCTGGAATCCACGCCCAGGGGCTGGCCAATGCCAAACGCCCGGTTGCCGCTTTTTTGGCGGTAAGCAGGCTGCACCTTGTCGCACCAGAAATCCCAGTAACCCTTCCAGTCTTTGGGAATGTCTGACTCCTTGTATCCCGAATCCGCCAGCATGTCTTTCCAGTACTGGATGTGCATAGTCTGCTGCTTAATCGGGAAGGCGTAATAGGCACGCTTCTGCGCTGCGTTGTTGAGCAGGAAAGTGGTGGCCAGGGCCGAGGGCTCAAACTTGGCGCGCATCGGATCAATGATGCTGCTGATATCCTCAAGTTTGCCGTCGTAGGCCCACTTGGCGGTGACCTGAAAGTCATAGACGTCACCGTAAGACACGTCGGGCGGATTGCCTGCGTCAAGCGCCGCAACCGATTTGGGCACCATTTCCTGCGGCGCGTACAGCGACAGGTCGATCTTGATCTTCGGGTTTTTCGCTTCGAACTTTTTGATGGCGGCGAACAAGGCGTCATCTTCGGCTTTGTAGAAACCCTTGCCCCACCAGACGGTGAGTTTCTCCTGCGCCTCTGCCATGCCGGACGCCAGCAGCGCCGAGCTGACACAGGCCGCAGTGGCAAGCAATTTGAATTTCATGGGAAAGTCTCCTGGGGAATAAGTGATCGAGAGGAAAATTGTGACAGGCCGGCAGGTCAATTTGAATTAGGGCTTACGCGGCTTTGGGCAGGCGCTCCGGGGGAATTTCATGCCGCCTTGAGGCGCAAAGCCGGCTCGCTCACCTGCGGCAAACGCCTGCGCGAGGCGAGGATGTGTTCGATGTCACGGTGCGCGCCGTCGATCAACACCAGGATTGCCTTCTCGGCTTTCTCGGCGTTGCGTTCGATCACTGCATCAAGAATAGCGCGGTGTTGCGGCAGTGAACCGGCTGGTCCGTCCTTGCGGGCCGTGGACAACTCGAAACTGGTTCTGAGCAAGGCGCTCAAAGCCTTGCCCATCTGGATCAACAAACGGTTGTGGGACGCGTGCAGCAGCCCCTGATGGAACTTCAAATCGCTGGAGACGTAATCTCCGCCATTGACCACGGCGTGCGCCATGCCGGCAAATGCCGCTTCGAGGGACGCGAGGTCTTGCGCCGTCGCCCGCGCTGCCGCGAACTTGACCGCGGCGGGCTCGACCACGCGGCGCAAGTCCTGCAAATCGCGCACAAACTCGGGCGTGAGGCCAGCCCGCACTTGCCAGCGGATCACGTCCGCGTCAAACCAGTTCCATTGGTCGGACGGCAGCACCCGTGTGCCGACTTTTGGCCCGGTGTGGATGAGTCCTTTGGCCACCAGTGACTTGACGGATTCCCGCACCACCGTGCGGCTCACACCCAACTCCTCGCACAACAAGGGCTCTGGCGGGATCGACATGGCCACCGCATAACGCCCGGCCACGATCGCTTCGCCCAGGAAATCGACCGTGTTGCCATGGACGTTTTTGATCATGAATTGCCTTCAGCCAATCGGCGTCAGCAAGGCCTGGCCAGAAAAATGCGCCTTCAAATTTCCATATGCCAGATCTGCCATGGCCCTGCGCGTCTGCCAGGTCGCGCTGGCGGCATGCGGCGACAACACCACGTTGTCGCGGGCGATCAACGCTTGCGGCACCTTGGGCTCGTTTTCAAACACATCCAGGCCGGCGCCGGCGATCACGCCATCGTCCAGCGCCTTTATGAGCGCCGCCTCGTCGACCACCGAGCCGCGCGCCACATTGATCAAATAACCCTCTTTGCCCAGCGCCGCCAAGACCTCGGCATTGATCAGGCCTTTGGTGCCAGCGCCACCGGGCGTGATGACCATCAGGAAATCAACCTCGGCAGCAAGCGCTGCAGCGCTGGGGAAATATTTATAAGGCACTTCTTTTCGCGGTGTGCGCGTGGTGTAGGCGATGGACATGCCAAAACCTTCCGCGCGTTTGGCGATGGCCATGCCGATGCGGCCCAGGCCGACGATGCCCAGGCGCGCGCCACTCATCTTGCGCGCCAGGGGCGCCGGGCCATTCAACCACTTGCCGGCCCTTAAGTAAGCGTCGTTTTGCGGCAAACGGCGGGCCGTTGCCAGCATCAACGCCATGCCCATGTCGGCGACATCGTCGGTCAGCACGTCGGGCGTGTTGGTCAATGGCAAACCGCGCGATTTAAGGGCGGGAACGTCGTAGCCGTCATACCCCACGCCGAAGACTGAAACCAATTCCAGCGCCGGAAGTTTGGCCATCAACTCGCCCGTGACCCTGGATTCACCGCCGCCTGAAATGGCGCGGATCTTCGGCGCAATCGCGGCGAAGGCTGCCGGGTCAGATTCATGGATGCGGTCATGCACCGTGAATTCGGCCTGCAATTTATCCATCAAATAAGGCCACAATTTGGCCACGACCAGAATGTCAGGTTTGGACAACATCGACTCCGCTCAAAACAGTTTCAGTCACTCGGAATATTTTCAGTGTTACTTGCCAAAATCGTTATCATATTACCATACGATGTTAGAGATTTTAGAGGCAAAACATGACCACCACCCCCAAATTACCGGCCTCTGAAGCGGTCGGCCCCCACGCGTCGCTGCCCCCCGAGGGGGCCAAGACCGGCTTGAGGCAGCCCAGCGCCGCCTTAGCCGTGGGCCCCCACGCTTCGCTGCCCCCCGAGGGGGCTAAGGCTGGCTTGGGGCGGCCCGGCGCCGCCTTGCGCAGCCAGCAATGGTTTGGCCGCCAGGACCGCGACGGTTTCGCTTACCGCAGCTGGGTCAAAGGAAAAGGCATTCCACACGACCAGTTTGACGGTCGCCCGGTCATCGGCATCTGCAACACCTTCAGCGAACTGACGCCCTGCAATTCGCACTTTCGCACCCTGGCTGAGCAGGTCAAGATTGGCGTCTATGAGGCCGGCGGTTTCCCGCTGGAGTTCCCGGTGATGTCGCTGGGTGAAACGCTCCTGCGCCCGACCGCCATGCTTTACCGCAACCTGGCCTCCATGGACGTCGAAGAGAGCATTCGCGGCAACCCGATCGATGGCGTGGTGCTCTTGATGGGTTGTGACAAGACCACCCCCTCGCTTTTGATGGGCGCCTCCAGCGTTGACCTGCCAACGATTGGCGTCAGCGGCGGCCCGATGCTCAACGGCAAATGGCGCGGGCAAGAACTTGGCAGTGGCACCGGCGTGTGGAGCATGAGTGAACAGGTGCGCGCTGGCGCCTTGAAGCTGGCGGATTTCTTCGAGGCCGAAAGCTGCATGCACCGCAGCCATGGCCATTGCATGACGATGGGCACGGCCAGCACCATGGCCAGCATGGTCGAGGCCCTGGGCATCGGCTTGCCGGGCAACGCCGCCTACCCGGCGGTCGATGGCCGGCGCAATGTGTTGGCGCGCAATGCCGGGCGGCGCATTGTGGAGATGGTGCACAGCGACCAGAAAATCTCCAAAGTGTTGACGATTGAAGCGTTTGAAAACGCCATCCGCACCCTCGCCGCGATTGGCGGATCGACCAACGCCGTGATCCATTTGATCGCCATCGCCGGCCGCCTGGGCATCAAACTCACGATTGAAGATTTTGACCGCCTGGCCAGTGAACTGCCCTGCCTGGTGAATTTGCAACCCTCGGGTGAACACTTGATGGAAGACTTCTGTTACGCCGGTGGCCTGCCAGTGGTGATGAAGGAAATCGAGCACCTGCTGCACAAAAACATCATCACGGCGAGCGGAAAATCGGTGGCAGAAAATTTTTCCGGTGCACAGAATTACGACCCGCGCGTCATCAAGACCTTCGCCGCCCCCTTCAAGGCCAAGGCCGGCATCGCCGTGTTGCGCGGCAACCTGGCGCCGCGGGGCGCGGTCATCAAACCCAGCGCGGCCACGCCTTCCTTGATGGTGCACACAGGCCGCGCCGTGGTCTTCGAAAACATCGAAGACTTCCACACCCGCATCGACGACGAGAACCTCGACGTCGACGAAAACTGCGTGCTGGTGCTAAAAAACTGCGGCCCCAAGGGTTACCCCGGCATGGCCGAGGTCGGCAACATGCCGTTGCCGCCCAAGGTGCTGCGCAAAGGCATTACCGACATGGTGCGCATCAGCGACGCCCGCATGAGCGGCACCGCCTACGGCACCGTCGTTTTGCATACGGCGCCCGAAGCGTCGGCCGGCGGCCCGCTGGCGGTGGTGCAAAACGGCGACATGGTCGAGCTCGATGTGCCGAACCGAAAACTGCATTTGCACATCAGCGATGAAGAACTGACAGCGCGATTGGCCCAATGGAAACAACCCGCGCCGCCGATGGCCTCCGGTTACTGGAAGCTGTATGTGGACCACGTCTTGCAGGCCGATCAAGGCGCCGACCTGGACTTCCTGGTGGGCATGCGTGGGTCGGCTGTTCCGCGCGACAACCATTGAACGGATTGACGTCACCCCAAGGTCATTGGCAATCGATTTTGACCCGCGGGTTTTGTGGACTCGCTGCGTGAGCCTCCCTGATTAAGAGTTCCCGCCGACTGGGCGTCGCCCGCCGGGCAGACAGGTTGATCGTGATGCTATTATATATGTAGCACACTATTGAATAGATTCGACGGCCTTATGCCAATTTCAATGAGTACTTTTGAAATTGCCCGGTATGAAGGCTCCCGCAGGGGTTGGCGTCACAGAGAATAATCGCTATCGCCATCACCATCACCATCGCCATCGCCATCGTCACCTTCAACTTCAACGCTATCGCCGTCGTCACCTTCAACTTCAACACCCTCGCAGTCGCCCTCGTTATCCTCAGCGTCGCGCCAATTTGATTTTTCAATGTGCCCAATCAAGGACCTTCCATGAGCAAGATCTCGGCTTTCCCGATCACCCAAAAATGGCCCGCCCAACACCCAGACCGCCTTCAGCTGTATTCGCTGCCTACGCCCAACGGCGTCAAGGTGTCGATCATGCTGGAAGAAACCGGCCTGCCGTATGAGCCGCACCTGGTGAGTTTTGACAAGTCCGACCAGATGTCGCCCGAGTTCATTTCATTGAGTGCCAACAACAAGATTCCCGCCATCCTTGACCCCAACGGCCCGGGCGGCAAAGCGCTGGCGCTGTTCGAATCCGGCGCGATTTTGGTCTACCTGGCGGCCAAGACAGGCCGCTTGATGCCCAAAGATGACGCCGGCAAATACGAGTGCCTGCAGTGGGTAATGTTCCAGATGGGCGGCATCGGCCCGATGTTCGGGCAACTGGGTTTCTTCCACAAATTCGCTGGCAAGGACTACGAAGACAAACGCCCACGGGACCGTTACGTGGCCGAATGCAAACGCCTCTTGAAGGTGCTGGACCAGCGCCTGGCGACACGCCAATGGATCATGGGCCGGCAGTATTCCATCGCCGATATCGCCTCGTTTCCATGGATTCGCAACCTGGTGGGTTTTTATGGCGCGGGTGAACTGGTCGAGTTCGATCAGTTCACCCATGTGAAGCGTTCGCTTGACGCGTTTGTCGCGCGGCCGGCCGTGGTGCGCGGGCTGGTCATCCCGAAGCGCGATTGAAGCATCAAACCCGCGGCAAAAACTTCAGCAGCAATTCAAGAACCGCCTGCGGCTGCTCCTGCTGCACCCAGTGCCCCGCCGCATCGACTAAATGGCAGGCCGCCATTTGCGTGCAGGCGGTTTTTTGCATGGCTTCGAAGGCGCCGGGTTTTTGGTAAACGCCCCAATCACTCTTGCCGGCGATGAACATCGTGGGC
>JANNYX010000019.1:0-5175 GCA_031410295.1 Rhodoferax sp. | reverse complement strand
AGGCCACGGCGTTGGCAGATACCTCATTCAAGGTGGCCTTGTTGCCAAAACCCAGGCCGTTGGTGGAGCTCATGAAGTTCAGGCGCAGGTTGCCACTGCCGGTCCAGCCCAGCAACACCTGCCCGTTTTGCATCGTCAGCGCCGGCCCGTTGCTGCTGGTGTCGCCCAAGGTCGCCTTGCGCGGGTACAGGGCGTTGACGGCGATGATGTCGCCGTTGCTCAAGCCGGTGCGTTGACCAATCGGCGTGTTCGCGTTGGGTGTTGGCGTGATGGTGTCCTGCGCCGGGTTGATGGCGAAGTCATGCCGCCCGTAATGCATGAGCGAGCCGTAGTCGTAGGCGCCCATGTCGTCGCCGTCGGTGATGTGCTGGTTGAAATTGTGTTGCAGCGCGACCGGCACATTGTTCAGGTGGATGGTGACAAAGTGGTCGCGGTCTTCGCGGCTCTGTTCATGCCACAAACCGGCCGAATGGCAGATCTCGTGCACGGCGCGCGGCCAGTCGCAACCGGCGCCCAGCGTGATCGCCTGCTCGCCGCCGCGCATGCCGACGGAAGCCGAGCAGCCGCCGCCGCCTTGAAATCGCACAAAATTCGCCTGGGTAGTGCGCGGGGTCAAATGCAGGTTGGTGTTGGCGTGCAGGTGGTTGATGGCGTCCGTCACACGCTGCTGGTCGGGCATTGCCGGGTCGATCACAAACGGCATGATGCCGCCAGGCCAGCGGAACTGCGAGCCGGACAGCGCTACCGAGAATTCGACATTCGGGTCCGGGTGTTCAATCGATTCGCGCACGTTTTCAAGTTCTTCAACCGTGCCCAGAATGATGTCGCCTTCAAACACGCCTTGGCCGTCGATCTCCGAATAAAACAGCTTCTTGAGGCCAAACGTGTTGCCGGAAACATAACTGTGTTTGACCGGTCCGATGCCGGCGTTTTCAGGTGGTAATTCACCCCGCGCCCGCGCTTTGTCACTGGCTTTTTCCGTTACTGGGGTTTTGGTTTTTGCCTTGGGCGGCGCCTTGTCGACGACGGCCTTTTTCGGAGTTTTTGAGCTTGCCATGACGTGTCTCCCTTCTTCATTCGATGTTGAGGAGTGTGGTCCGGTCGCGCCGTCCCTGCCAATGTGTCCAATGGCCAGTTGATTCTAGGCAAGCGTTTCCCGATGTCAAACCGCTGAAGATGGCGGCGCCTGCAAAGCGCCATATTTTTTACAAAATTTAGTTTACAAAACAGCGATAGATTGTCGCGACTAGGCCGTCAAGCAATATAGATAGTTTGCTACTAAATATATATTAAATATGATTATAATACAGGCGTTTTTGATCCTGTTAATGTAGCAAAATGCCTTCGGCGGCGGGGGCCGGCAAGGGCTACAGCTTCTTGTTCAGCATGACCATCACGGCGGCATTGCCCAGCACATTCAGTTGCACACTCCAGGATTTGTCCAGATGCCAGCCAATGGACGGAATGACGCCGGGAGAGAACCCCTTGTAATTGAGCGGCACCTTGTCTTCGTACGGTTCAACGTAGCCGTACAACACCCCCACCGTCAATTTGAAATAAAGTGACTCGGACAGGTTGAAGATATTGTTGTAAAGCCAGCCGCTATAAAGATAGGCGCTGGGTTGCCCAAAAGAATTTGTAAAGGCCGTCAGCCCATACAACGTGCGGTTCGGTGATTCATGTTCCATGCCCAATGCCACCACCTGCTTGTGGTCCTCGCTGAACCTGAAGTGGTGGGTGTAGGGCCCCAACTGAAGGCGCCAGGCGCCGGCGTCAGCAGTGGCCGGGTCGCCCTCTGCCGCCTGGGCGCTTGATGCACCCAGGCTCAACGCCAATGCGCTCAACAGGAGGGTGAATTTCGGGGGTGCAAAGTGGGGCTTCATGGCGACGGGGTGATGGCTCGATGTGCGGCATGTTACGCGGGATGGCCGGTAACCAGACACCGAACACTGCAACACTTGAAGTGCACCTTCGCGCCCTTGTACTGGTTTTATATTCCTAATGGGCATAACAAAATCATCAAAAAGTAGTTTGCAATATAAGCCGAAAACCTCAGAATCTGACCATTCTTGGAGCGGTATGCACGATTTGGCGTTTATTTTTGCGGGGTTTTTTGTCGGACTGGTGGTCGGCCTGACAGGCGTGGGCGGCGGTTCCTTGATGACACCGATCCTGATCTTTTTCTTTGGCGTCAAGCCATACATGGCCATTGGCACCGATTTATTGTTTGCCGCCTTCACCAAAATGGGCGGCACCGTCAAACTGGCGCGGGCAAAACGCGTGGACTGGCGCGTGGTTGGGCAACTGTGCGCCGGCAGCATTCCAGCGGCGCTGGTCACCTTGTACGTCTTGCACACGCTGGGGCCGGCCAGTCCCGGCGTACAGCAGGTTATGACCAACACCCTGGGTGGCGCTTTGTTGCTCACGGCGGTCGCCACCTTGTATAAGGCGATTCGTGGCAAATCGGCGCCCGCCAGTGTGGCCCTGGGCCATGAGGCGGAGGCCACACAAGCCATTCACTGGGCCTTGCCGCCGCTCTTTGGCGCGCTGATCGGCACCCTGGTGACCTTGACGTCAGTGGGCGCCGGGGCCATTGGTGTCACCGTTTTGATGATTTTGTACCCCAAGCTTCCGCTGTCGCGCATTGTTGGCGCCGACATCGCTTACGCCGTGCCACTCACGTTGGTCGCCGGACTCGGACACGCGTCGCTCGGCTCAGTGGATTGGCCCTTGCTGGCAAAGTTGCTGGCGGGCTCCTTGCCCGGCATCTGGATCGGCTCCCACCTGCTGAGCCGCACGCCGGACCGCGTGATCCGCTCCTTGCTTTCCGTGTTGCTGGCCTATGCCGGCGTGAAGCTCATCGCCATTTAAAAATACAAGTTTCCAAAACATGTACCAATACACCGACTTCGACCGCCAGTTTGTCAAACAGCGCGCCGCCCAGTACCGCGAGCAGCTTGGTCGCCACTTGGCCGGCCAATTGCCCGACGACGACTTTCGCCCGCTGCGCCTGCAAAACGGCTGGTACGTGCAACGTTTTGCGCCGATGTTGCGGGTGGCGGTGCCGTATGGCGAGTTGTCGTCAAAACAACTGCGGGTGCTGGCCAAAATCGCGCGCGACTTCGACAAAAAAGAGCAAAACAACATCGACCAGGCGAATCCGGGGCTGTCTGATCTGAGTTCTTTGCCCAGCGGCGTGGGCCACTTCACCACGCGCCAAAACGTGCAATACAACTGGATTCCGCTGGACAAGTCCGCCGACGTCATGGATTTGCTGGCCAGCGTCGACATGCACGGCATTCAGACCAGCGGCAACTGCATCCGCAACATCACCAGTGACGAGCGCGCCGGCATCGCCGTTGATGAAGTGGCCGACCCGCGCCCGTTTGCCGAAATCATGCGCCAGTGGAGCACGCTGCACCCCGAATTCGCGTTTCTGCCGCGCAAGTTCAAGATTGCCATCACTGGCGCGAAAGAAGACCGCGCGGCGACGTATTGGCACGACGTGGGTTTGCACGTTCTCAAAAATGAAGCCGGCGAGATCGGTTTTCGCGTGCTGGTGGGCGGTGGCATGGGCCGCACGCCGGTCGTCGGCACGGTGATCCGTGAATTTTTGCCATGGATGCAGTTGCTCAATTACCTTGAAGCGGTGGTGCGTGTTTACAACCGCTGGGGCCGCCGTGACAACATGTACAAGGCCCGCATCAAGATTCTGGTGAAGGCCGAAGGCGCCCGTTTCACCGACGAGGTGGAGGCCGAGTACCGGCAAATCCTTCAAATTGACGGCGCCCCCCACACCATCAGCCAGGTCGAGCTGGATCGCGTCAGCGCGTCCTTTGTTCCGCCCACGCTGGTGTGCAACCGCAAGAGCGGCGAGGAAAAAATCGCCAACATTCTGCGCGCCGCTGCCGAAGACGATATTGAATTTGGCCGCTGGTTGCAGCAAAACGTTCAGCCGCACAAGAACCCTGATTTGCGCGCCGTGACACTCTCCTTCAAACGCATCGGTTACGCGCCAGGCGACGCCACCGCCTCGCAACTTGAAGGTGCGGCAACACTGGCCGACGAATTTTCCGCCGGCGAAGTGCGCGTCACGCACGACCAGAACCTGGTGCTGCCCTGGGTGCGTTGCGACCAGTTGCCCGAACTCTGGCGCGCCGCCCGCAAGCTCGGTTTCGCGCGGCCCAACATCCGTTTGCTCACCGACATGATTGCCTGCCCCGGTGGCGATTTCTGCTCGCTGGCCAATGCGCGCTCTTTGCCGATAGCACAGGCCATCACCGAGCGTTACCAGGACCTGGACGAACTGCACGACCTGGGCGAGATTGACCTGCACATCAGCGGCTGCATCAACTCATGCGGCCACCACCACAGCGGCCACATCGGCATTTTGGGTGTGGATAAAGACGGCAAGGAGTGGTACCAGGTGTCGCTGGGCGGCTCGGACGGCTCGGCCTTGAGCGGCGCGCCCGTCGCCGGCAAGGTGGTCGGGCCGTCATTTGCGGCAGAAGAAGTGGCCGACGTGATCGAGGCGATTTTGCAGACCTACCGCCAGCAACGCACAGCCACCGGAAACGGTGCTGAGAATTTCATCACGACACTGCGCCGCGTCGGCGCGGAGCCCTTCAAAACCGCCGCCAACGCCGCGCGCGTGAGCACCGGCAAGGCGCAAAACGCCGCCGTCGAAACCGCGTAAGGAGTCAGACGACATGAAGCATACTATTAAATTTATAGCAAACAATCCACATTCTTTGACGGCCTCAGGCCCAGAAGACTCAAAGGTTTTGGAAACCTCTGTGCAAACGGTGCAAACGGTGCAATTGGCCAATGACGCCGACCCGCGCGCCTTGAACCTGGACGGCGTACAACGCGTCGACCTGCACTTCCCCAAATTCACCGATGGCCGGGCTTACAGCCAAGCGTTCTTGCTGCGTCGGCGGCTCGGCTTCAAAGGTGAAATCCGCGCCACGGGTGACGTGTTGATCGACCAGCTGGTGTTGATGCAGCGCAGTGGTTTTGATTCTGCCGAATTGCGGGCCGACCAAAACGAAGTGTTTGTTGAGGGCCAGTTTGAGCGATTTGGCGCGTTCTACCAAGGCGACGCCGTCGCGGCTCAGCCACTGTTTCAAAGGGCTGCGTGATGGGCGCCACGTTATCGGCCATTGAACTGAACGC
>JANNYX010000018.1:0-7151 GCA_031410295.1 Rhodoferax sp. | reverse complement strand
CGGGCTTTGCGGGCGGCTTCGCGGGCACGGGCGGCTTCGATGATTTTGCCCACAATGATTTTTGCGTCGTTGGGGCGCTCCTGCAGGTAGTCAAACAGCAGCTTGCTGACGATGTCTTCGACCGGGCCGCGCACTTCGCTGCTCACCAGTTTGTCCTTGGTCTGGCTGCTGAATTTGGGCTCGGGTACCTTCACGCTGAGCACGCAGGTCAGGCCTTCACGCATGTCGTCGCCGGTCACTTCAACCTTGGCTTTTTTGGCAATCTCGGAATCGTCAATGTACTTGTTGATGACACGTGTCATCGCCGCGCGCAGGCCGGTGAGGTGCGTGCCGCCATCGCGCTGCGGAATGTTGTTGGTGAAACACAGCACCTGCTCGTTGTAACCGCTGTTCCACTGCATCGCCACTTCCACGCCAATGTTGGACTGCTGGTCACTCTGGCGGTCACCCATGGCATGGAAGGTGTTGGGGTGCAGCACCGTCTTGCCTTTGTTGATGAAGTTCACAAAGCCTTGCACGCCACCCGCGCCGGCAAAGTCGTCTTCCTTGCCAGTGCGTTCGTCTTTGAGGCGGATGCGCACGCCATTGTTCAGGAACGAAAGCTCGCGCAGGCGCTTGGCCAGGATGTCGTAGTGAAACTCGTTGTTTTGCTGGAAAGTTTCGGTGTCGGGCAAAAAATGCACCTCGGTACCGCGCTTTTCCGTCTCGCCGATCACCTTCATGGGTGAAATATCAACACCGTTCACGGTTTCCGTGACGCGGTTTTGCACAAAACCGCGGCTGAATTCGAGGACATGCACCTTGCCGTCTCGGCGAATGGTGAGGCGCAACATTTTGGAGAGCGCGTTTACGCAACTCACCCCCACGCCGTGCAGGCCACCCGAGACTTTGTAGCTGTTCTGGTTGAACTTGCCGCCGGCGTGCAGTTCGGTCAATGCGATTTCCGCAGCAGAACGTTTGGGCTCGTGTTTGTCGTCCATCTTCACGCCAGTGGGAATGCCGCGGCCGTTATCGACCACACTGATGGAGTTGTCGGAATGGATGGTGACCAGGATATCGTCGCAGTGGCCGGCGAGGGATTCGTCGATAGAGTTGTCAACAACTTCAAACACCAGGTGATGCAGGCCGGTGCCGTCGGACGTGTCGCCGATGTACATGCCAGGGCGCTTGCGCACCGCTTCCAGACCTTCCAGAATCTGGATCGACCCTTCGCCATAGGCTTCGGTGGCGCCGGCCTGGTTGGTGTCAATCGTGGGCTGGAAATTCGAACTTTCCGCCGTGTTCTCACCGGTGTGGACTTTGTTTTCTTCGGACATGGCAATCTCTGTGAAGGACTTTTTCAAACTCTTGAATGACCAAACCCCCTTGCTCAGGGGGTTTGCGTCGTTTGCGGGGTGACGAGGCGCTACAGGTTCAATAGCATTAAATTCTCATTGGCATCACGACGTATTTGAAGGTCGCGTTGTCCGGGATGGTCATCAGCGCTGAGCTGTTGGAGTCTGACAATTCAACCCGCACCATCTCCTGCGTCATGTTGGCCAGCGCGTCGATAAGGTAGGTGACGTTGAAACCAATTTCGATACTGTCGCCGCTGTAGTCGATGTCAAGTTCGTCCACGGCCTCCTCTTGCTCTGCGTTGTTGGAGGCGACTTTGAGCGACCCTGGATCGATGTTGAGGCGCACACCCTTGAACTTGTCGCTGGTAAGAATGGCAGTGCGTTGCAGGCTCGCCAAGAGCGCTACGCGCCCCAGGGTAATGATGTTTTTGTGGTTCTTTGGAATGACGCGGTTGTAGTCGGGGAACTTGCCTTCGACCAGCTTGGAGACAAACTCCATGCCACCAAAGCTGAATTTGGCCTGGTTGTTGGCGAATTGCATGTCGATCGCGCCTTCGGCGTCACTCAGCAGACGCTGCATTTCTATCACAGTTTTGCGCGGCAGGATCACCTCTTGGCGGGGTACTTCAACGTCCAAAG
Source organism: Rhodoferax sp. (assembly GCA_031410295.1). GTDB lineage: Bacteria > Pseudomonadota > Gammaproteobacteria > Burkholderiales > Burkholderiaceae_C > JANYCG01. The sequence goes on along the minus strand of JANNYX010000018.1, from coordinate 5,175 downwards.
TAGCAGACGCAAACGCAAGTCGATGGCCGTCAGTAGCAACCAGACTGAGCTGTTTGCCTTCGGCCACGAACAGGATGCCGTTGAGGTAATACCGGATGTCGTGCACGGCCATGGCGAACGAAACCTGGCCGAGAAGGTCTTTTAAAGTTTTTTGTGGAACGCTGAAAATTGGTCCAAAACTCGCCGATTCCTGCACCAGCGGAAAGTCTTCAGCAGGCATGGTTTGCAAGGTGAATTTACTTTTTCCGCCTTTGAGAATCACTTTGGCCGCACTGGATTCAAGCGAAACCATTTGGTCGGACGGCATGGTACGCAAAATATCGATCAGTTTGCGCGCGCCAATGGTGGTAGCGAAGTTACCGGTATCGCCGTTGAGTTGGGCAGTGGTCCGGATTTGGATTTCCAGGTCGCTGGTGGTAAATTGGAGCGATGCACCTGTTTTTCGCACCAGCACATTAGCCAGGATCGGCAACGTATGCCGGCGCTCGACGATGCCAGCTACCGATTGCAAAACCGATAACACTTTGTCTTGTGTTGCCTTCAGAACGATCATATCAACCTCTTCTTTAATTTCTTTAATTTAAGTTAGTAGTAGTAGATAAAGGCCGCACCAGACTGTGCATAGGTGCATTTTCCCCTTTTTTTTCAAGCACTTGGCAGTCCTGAAAGCCTGTGCGCAGGTGGTGTCGCGAGACGTCACGAAACCGGGATAACTCTGATAAAAATTCCAACCATGTGGATAAGTTGTATTTTCGAGTCAATTTATCCCCAGCCTTGTCCAGTTTCGGTGCTTGCATGGATTTCAATTGCACTAACCCTTCAAGGTCTGTTCAAGCACATGAAGCTGCTGATTGAGGTCTGTCATTTGTTGACGCTCCCCACCAATCTTTCGCACCGCATGCAGCACAGTGGTATGGTCGCGTCCGCCAAAGAGTTCACCAATTTCAGGTAAACTTTTTTGGGTCAATTCCTTCGCAAGGTACATCGCAATCTGGCGCGGCCTTGCGATGCTGGCAGGCCGCTTTTTAGAGTACATGTCAGCAACTTTGATCTTGTAATAATCCGCGACCGTCTTTTGAATGTTTTCCACTGAAATCTGCCGATTCTGAATTGACAGCAGATCACGCAGCGCCTCGCGTGCCAGTTGAATTGAGATTTCTTTCAAATTGAAGCGGGAATAAGCCAGGATTTTTCGCAGGGCACCTTCTAGTTCCCGTACATTTGAGCGAACATTTTTAGCCACAAAGAAAGCCACCTCTTCTGGCATTTCAGTACCTTCAACGCGTGCTTTATTGATTAGGATGGCGACCCGCATTTCCAGTTCAGGCGGTTCGATGGCGACCGTTAAGCCAGAGTCAAAACGGGAAACCAGGCGCTCGTGTATGTCTGCCAGACCCTTGGGATAAGTGTCGCTAGTCATCACAATGTGCGATTTTTTGGCCAACAGCGCTTCAAATGCGTTAAAGAACTCTTCCTGGGTGCGTTCTTTATTTCCGAAAAACTGGACGTCGTCAATTAGAAGCAAGTCCAGCGAGTGATAACGATCTTTAAACTCGTCAAAAGTCTTTCGTTGGTAAGCCCTAACTACGTCCGAAACAAACTGCTCAGCGTGGATGTACAAAACTTTGGCCAGAGGGCGATCTTGCAAAAGCTTGTTGCCGACCGCGTGCATTAAGTGAGTTTTGCCAAGGCCTACGCCGCCATAAATGAACAAAGGATTGTACAAATGACCGGGCGTCGATGAAACGTGCATGGCAGCAGCCCGGGCCATGCGGTTCGCCGTGCCCTCTACCAGAGTGTCGAAAGTCAACGCGGTGTTCAGCCGGTTTTTAGATAGGGCAGGTGCTTTATCTTCGATTTGGTCCTGGGAATCGGCGCTGGGTAAATATTCAGCTTCTGGGCGAACGCCATATTTGCGCGTTTCCACCTCCCGTTGGGTAAGCGCCAACTCAACAGTCACAGGTTGACCATAGATTTTTTCGAGCAGTGCAGAAATCCGGCCACTGTATTGCGCGCGCACCCAATCAAGTTTGAAGCGATTGGCCACTAAAATAGTGACTTTTGAGAGGTCGTCCGTCACTACAGCGGAAAGTGGCTTGATCCAGGTATTGAACTGTTGTTCTGGTAGCTCTTGAGCCAACTGATCGACGCAGGATTGCCAAAGGCCTTGACCCGACCCTATGCCCGACACCGCTGACGACCCTTCAAACTCCTCATGCATTCTTCAACTCTAAATATTGTGGATATCTGCATTCTACCGTGTTATGCGATGACTACTTATCAATAAGTTATTCACAAAATTTTCCGGCGGAGCGAAACGGGTCAGGGTGCTGCCCTCTCAAGGAAAAATGAAAGGCAAGTCCTATAGCCAAAACAACAGAAACTTGCGATAATGGAAGGCTAACTTGATTTACCGGAATTCAATAAATGAAACGCACCTATCAGCCCTCAAAAATTCGCCGCGCCCGAACCCATGGCTTTTTAGTCCGAATGAAAACCCGTGGCGGTCGCGCCGTCATCAATGCTCGACGCGCTAAGGGCCGCAAACGTCTGGCGGTTTAAGACTGCAGTATCAACAACCCAGGGAGCCTGCATAACGTCGTGCGTGACGTCAGTGTCGAATCTCGAAAACCGATTTTGACCCGTGCAGCGTTTGCAAACGCGAGCTCAGTTTCAGGCCGTGCTTGCCGGCAAAGTAATCGCGCGCACGCAGTATTTCGCCTTGCATTGCGTACCGAAAACACCAGCTATCGATTTGGACCCAAATTCCTTGTTTGGCGGGAAGACTGCTTGGGTCGGTGCTCTGACACCGAAACGGGCCGCCAAACGAGCCGTCACACGCAACCTTGTCAGACGCCTAATTTACAGTGTGTGTACTGATCTTGGTCCGCTCCTGCAAATGGTGGCTTGTGTAGTACGCCTGAGCGTTGGAATTGACAAAGTCCGTTTCCCCAGTGCATCGTCTCAGTTGCTTAGAATTATGTTGCGTAAAGATTTGCTGCTACTTTTTGCCAAGGCCAGATTGGGACTTCCCACCATCGCCGCCGAGTCAGAAGTCTTGCCGCGGGGCGAAACTTGAAAACGCTCCTCATCATGCTGGTCAGGGCCTATCGCCTGCTATTGAGCCCTTGGCTTGGAAGTGCATGCCGATTCGAGCCCACATGCTCGATATTTTCCATCGCGTCGCTTGAGCAACACGGCGCATTGGTGGGTGGGTACCTTACAGTCTGCCGAGTCGCGCGTTGCCAGCCGTGGTGCGACGGGGGACTTGATCCAGTTCCGCAAAAACCCCCGCGTCCATTTACGCGCCTTTTTTCTACCTCCTCCCAAAAACACCCTTCATGAACGACATTCGGCGCACCATTTTGTGGGTGATTTTCGGTTTTTCAATGGTCATGTTGTGGGACAACTGGCAGGTTTTCAATGGGAAAAAGGCGACATTTCTTCCGTCAACGATCAAAACGGCCAACGCACCGACACCTGCGTCGCCGGCCGCTGCTACCTTGTCGATGCCAACCGCCTTACCTGCAGATTCTGCTTCACGTGCGATCAGCCCGTCTTCTGTTGCCCAGCCGCCAACGCCATCGGCAATCTTGCCGTCCACGTCTAATGCGCCACGAGAGCTGATCACCGTCAGCACAGATGTTCTAAAACTCACTATTGACACGGAGGGCGGATCTTTGGTGCGCTCCGAATTGCTCAAACACGTTGACACGGATGACAAATCCAAAAACGTCGGGCTATTTGAACAAAGCAAAGATCGAATTTACTTGGCGCAAACGGGCCTAATACCTTTGGCTGGCGGTGAAAATTTCCCGACCCATAAAAATATCATGGTGGTAGCACCAGGTGAGCGCGTATTGCGCGACGGAGTCAACCAGCTTGTGATCAAGCTAGAGTCGCCAGAGCAGGGTGGCGTCAAACTGATCAAGACATACACGTTCAAAAGAGGCTCCTACGCCATTGACGTCAGTCACGAAGTCGTCAATATGGGGGTTTCCCCGCTGTCTACACAGCTCTATTTGCAACTTGTGCGCGATGGCAATAAGCTGGCGGGCGAATCATCTTTCTACTCGACGTTCACTGGTCCGGCGGTCTATACCGAGGCGCAAAAATACCAAAAGGTCGAGTTCTCCGAAATTGAAAAAAACAAGTTCGACGTCGAAAAACAGGCCACCAATGGTTACGTGGCAATGGCCCAGCATTATTTCGCGACTGCTTGGATATTGGGTGATGGCATCAAACGTGACCTGTTCCTTCGCAAGGTCGATACCAATTTGTATTCAGTCGGCATGATTACTACGTTGGAAAACATTGCACCTGGGGCGAGTAAAACGGTTGCCGCGAAACTCTTCTCCGGTCCGCAGGAAGAAAAAGTACTAGAGTCTCTTGCACCAGGACTGGAGCTGCTCAAGGACTACGGGTGGCTAACAGTACTCGCCAAGCCGTTGTATTGGTTGCTGGACAAACTCAACAGCTTCATCCACAACTGGGGCTGGTCGATCGTGGCGCTGGTTCTTCTGCTGAAGATCGCCTTCTATTGGCTCAATGCCAAGGCATATTCGAGCATGGCGAAAATGAAAGCGATCAACCCGCGCATTACTGAAATGCGGGAGCGCCTCAAGGACAACCCGCAGCAAATGCAGCAGGAAATGATGCGCATCTACAAGGAGGAGAAAGTCAATCCGATGGGTGGCTGTTTCCCGATCATGGTGCAAATTCCGGTGTTCATTGCCTTATATTGGGTGTTGCTGTCCAGCGTTGAAATGCGCAACGCGCCTTGGGCGCTTTGGATCAAGGACCTCGCGGCACCCGATCCTTTCTACGTCCTCCCATTGGTAATGACGGCAACCACCATGCTGCAAACCGCACTCAACCCGGCTCCACCCGACCCGATGCAGGCTAAATTGATGTGGTTTATGCCGCTGGCGTTCTCGGTGATGTTCTTCTTCTTCCCTTCCGGTCTTGTGCTGTACTGGATCACCAACAATATTCTGTCTATAGCTCAGCAGTGGATCATCAATACCCGCATGGGAGTTCCGCCACAGTTCAACCTGCCGAAGTTCACTTAGGGATTTGATGATTTAGGTCCACGCCGGGACAAGGTAAAGCGTTACATGCCGATGAAACAACAGACACTAGCGATGGCAGCCGATCAGACGTTCGAGAGCTACC
>JANNYX010000017.1:0-2945 GCA_031410295.1 Rhodoferax sp. | reverse complement strand
AACCCGGCTGCCGCCATCAACGACGTGAAGGCTCGGGATGGCATCGTCAATACCGAGCTGGAAACTCGCCGGCTCAAACTTGCCATTGATACGGTGATCAACAGCCCCAACGCCCGCGCCGAGGGTTTTGGCCAGGTCAATGGCCCGCGCCTTTCTCTGATGTCGTCGCAGGTATCGGATGCCTTCAATACCAAGACCCGCATCAACCCTGACGCTGTTTGGAACGCCTCGTTCCTGCCAACCAAGGCTGAGCTGAACATCCTGCCCGCCGCCAGGAAATGAGTCAGGACGCGGGGGCCAAATTTCCCGACGGGCCGCTCCTAGGGAAATTAGCCCCCTCGGGGGGCAGCGCAGTACACGAAGTGGCAAGCGTGGGGGCAAAACAATTTCCCGACGCGCCGCCCCTAGGGAAATTAGCCCCCTCGGGGGGCAGCGCTGCACACGAAGTGTCAAGCGTGGGGGCATCACAATTTCCCGACGGGCCGCCCCTAGGGAAATTAGCCCCCTCGGGGGGCAGCGCAGCACACGAAGTGGCAAGCGTGGGGGCCACGTTCGTAGATTTCTCCGACGTCTGGCTTGCTTACAACGACGAGTTATTGACACAACAACATTTCGCTGTCGAGGCGATTGACCTGAAGGTCCGGCAAGGCGAATTCATTGCCATCGTCGGGCCCTCCGGTTGTGGCAAATCCACCTTCATGAAGCTCACCACCGGCCTGCGCATGCCGTCAAAGGGACGCATCCTGATCGACGGGCAACCGGTGACTGGACCCTTGAAAATATCCGGCATGGCGTTTCAGGCGCCGTCGCTGTTGCCTTGGCGCAGCACGGTGGACAACGTGATGCTGCCGTTGGAAATTGTTGAGCCCTACCGCAGCAACCTGAAGGAGAAACGCAAGGAATATGAAGAGCGCGCCCGCAAGTTGCTTCAAAAGGTGGGGCTGGCCGGTTACGAGGACAAATTCCCCTGGGAGCTGTCAGGCGGCATGCAGCAACGCGCCAGCATCTGCCGCGCGTTGATCCACGAGCCCAAAATGTTGCTGCTGGATGAACCCTTCGGCGCGCTGGACGCCTTCACCCGTGAAGAGCTATGGTGCATCCTGCGCGACCTCTGGACCGAACAGAAATTCAACGTGATCCTGGTCACGCACGACCTGCGCGAGAGCGTGTTCCTGGCCGACACCGTGTACGTGATGAGCAAAAGCCCTGGACGTTTTGTGGTGAAACGTGACATTGACCTGCCCCGTCCGCGCGATCTGGAAATCACCTACACGCCGGCGTTCACCGACATCGTGCACGAGCTGCGCGGGCACATCGGCGCGATGCGCAAAACCACTGCCGTTGCCACCGCATAAGGCCTGACCATGAACAACAAACACCTCGAAAAATGGTCGCCCTGGATACTGCTTGTCAGTGTGCTGCTGGTCTGGCAGGGCATCTGCTCGGCGTTCAGCATCAGCGAGTTCATTTTCCCCAGCCCGTGGCGCATCTGGACGCAATTCTGGGAATTCAAGACGATCATTGCCGGCCACGCCTGGCGCACTTTCTGGGTGACGATGGCGGGTTTTGGCATCGCCATTGTGGTGGGCGTGTTGCTGGGTTTCGTCATCGGCAGTTCACGTCTGGCTTACGCGGCGGTGTATCCCCTGATGACCGCCTTCAACGCCCTGCCCAAAGCCGCCTTCGTGCCGATATTGGTGGTGTGGTTTGGCATTGGCGCCGGCCCGGCGATCCTCACGGCGTTTTTGATCAGCTTCTTCCCGATCATGGTCAACATTGCCACCGGCCTTGCGACACTCGAGCCCGAGCTCGAAGACGTGCTGCGCGTGCTGGGCGCGAAACGCTGGGACGTATTGATCAAGGTGGGGCTGCCGCGCTCCATGCCCTACTTTTACGGGTCGCTGAAAATTGCCATCACGCTGGCTTTCGTCGGCACCACGGTGTCGGAAATGACGGCCGCCAATGAAGGCATCGGCTACCTGCTGATCTCGGCCGGATCGTCCATGCAGATGGGGCTGGCGTTTGCCGGCTTGGTGGTGGTGGGCGCCATGGCGATGGTGATGTATGAACTCTTCAGCGCCATTGAAAACCACACCACGGGCTGGGCGCACCGCGGCTCACAGAATGCTTGACCCCCGCGCTTGCAACTGCGTGCGCTGCGCTGCCCCTTGCGCAGGCCCGCCCTGCGCTTCGCTTGAGCTCGGGGGCCGTGCCTTGCTTGGGGCGGCCCTGCAGGGCGGCGTCCCCTGAGTTTCATGCCTTGGCAAGCCAGCCTGACGCTTGACTATTCAGGCGACGACAAGCGGACGGTCGCACGTTTTTCGCATGACGGCCCCTTGCGCATCCTGCAGAGCCTCTATCCCGAAGGTGACAAGGTTTGCCACAACGTGCTGGTGCATCCGCCGGGCGGGTTGGTTGGTGGAGATACGCTCGATATCCACATTCGCGCCAGCGGCGATGCGCACGGCCTGATCACCACACCCGGCGCCACACGCTTCTACAGGTCAGACGGCAAACTGGCCCTGCAAAACACAGTCGTGCGGCTTGACGACGCAGCGCGGCTGGAGTGGCTGCCGATGGAGGCGCTGTGTTACAGCGGCTGCATCGCGGAAAACCGGCTGAGCCTGTCGCTCGCGCCCCAAGCTGAATTCATGGGATGGGATGTCACTGCGCTCGGGTTGCCCAACGCCAACGCGCCGTTTGAGTGCGGCAGTTTCAAGCAACACATCGAGCTGCCGGGCGTCTGGCTGGAGAAGGGCCTCATCGACGCAAATGACCACCGGTTGATAACCAGCCCGCTGGGACTGGCGGGCAACAACTGCATGGTCTCGCTGTTTTTCTTGACCGGCAAGAAGATTGACCGGCCGCGCAGGCAATTGGCGCTTGACCTTGCCCGCGCTGCAATTGATTCACACGCCCTGCGCGCCAGCGCAGGCGCCACCAGC
>JANNYX010000016.1:0-1770 GCA_031410295.1 Rhodoferax sp. | reverse complement strand
AGCATCCGCGAGCTGGGCATCCTGCGCGACGTGCGCCGACTCGAAGACGGGGTGATTGAGGTCGTCATCACGCCCACTTACAGCGGCTGCCCGGCGATAGGCCAGATTGAAGACGACATTCGCGCGGCCTTGGCGGGCGCTGGTTTCACGGCGAAAGTCACCACACAGCTGGCCCCGGCCTGGACCACCGACTGGATGGATCAAACCACCCGCGACAAATTGAAAAGTTATGGCATCGCGCCGCCCCATACAGTTGAGGCGGGGCAGAAGGGTGGATACCAACCCATCCAGTTTGCTACTAAATATATAGCAAACAATTCAGTGTATTCGACGGCCTTAAGGCGATTTGACTCATGGCCTGTGAAATGTCCGCGCTGCAGCAGTCAAAACACCACCGAAACCTCCCATTTCGCTTCCACCGCTTGCAAGGCCCTCTACAAATGCCTGGATTGCCTTGAGCCGTTTGACTATTTCAAACCTTATTGAATTGAACGCCCATTGCCATGGCCCTGCCACGTTTTCATGACTTGCCCATCAGCCGCGTCAGCCCCGAGGCGGCGGGTGCGGTGGCGATCAGTTTTGCCGTTCCGCCCGGCCTGCGCGACACCTTCGCTTTTGAGCCTGGCCAGTTTTTGACCCTGCGCGCGCAGATTGGCGGGCAAGACGTGCGCCGCAGTTATTCGATCTGCAGCCCGCGTGGCCACTTCCAGAACACGGGTGAACTCGAGGTCGGCATCCGGCCCATGCAGGGCGGCATGTTTTCCAACTGGGCCGCGGCACAGCTCAAAGCAGGCGATGTGTTGCAGGTGATGTCGCCCGATGGGCGGTTTGTCTCCAGCCGGCCGCGCGCCCTGCACCGGGTGGGTTTTGCCGCGGGATCGGGCATCACGCCAATATTGGCGATCATCGCGACAACGCTTGAAGAACAGCCCAACGCCAAGTTCACCCTGGTTTACGGCAACCGCAGCATGGGCAGTGTGATGTTCAACGAGGCGCTGCAAGACCTCAAGGACCGCTACCCGGACCGGCTCACCTTGATCCACATCCTCTCACGCCAGGCGCAGGAAGTGGATTTGCTGCAGGGCCGCATTGACGGCGCCAAGGTGCGTGCGGTGGTCGACGCCCTGTTGCCCGCAGCCAGCATGGATGAAGTCTTCATCTGCGGCCCTGAAGCAATGATTGAGGCTACTGAAGAAGCCTTGCTCGCGTGCGGGGTACCCGCGCGCAACATTCACACCGAGCGCTTCAGCTCACCTGTGTTGGACGCGCTGCCTGCGGCCGAACGGCGCGCCGCCGCCGCCAGCCATGCACCACCCCTGCATGGGGACATCGCGCTGGCCCTGACTCTGGACGGCAAACAACATTTGCTGCGGATGAATGCCAACCAGCATGTGCTGGATTTCGCCGTGGCCGCCGGCCTGGACCTGCCCTACTCCTGCAAGGCTGGCGTGTGTTGCACCTGCCGCGCCAAGGTGATGGAAGGCAGGGTGGTGATGGACAAGAACTTCACGCTTGAGCAATGGGAAATTGACAAGGGCTTTGTGCTGACGTGCCAGGCGCGCCCCACCAGCCGGCAGTTGACCATCAGTTTTGACGAGCGTTAGCGGCTAACCCCGGGCACACTGGCGCCAGCGCTCGAAACAAATAGCACGGCTTGGTCAATATCCCTACGTATTGGCGGGCTCTGGCCCGAATCGACGGCTAAACTGGCGGGCGTTACAAGCACCACCCTATGTCCAAAATTCTCGTTACCGGCGGCGCCGGCTACAT
>JANNYX010000015.1:0-9889 GCA_031410295.1 Rhodoferax sp. | reverse complement strand
CTAAAAGACGAAAGTTGACGGACAGGGTCGTCGTCGATACCAATGTCTGGATCGGCGCCGCCCTGTCGTCCACTGGCGCTCCGGCCCAGGTGGTCAAAAAAGTTTTGTGTGACGGCGTGCTCGTCTTTTCTGAATTCACGTTTGCAGAGCTTGAATTGCGCCTCTGGAAACCCAAATTCGACCGCTATCTGAGCCTGGAAATCCGCCGAGCCATCTTGCACGATGCAAAAGCCGTAGCCGAATGGGTAAAGCCGCCGCTGGCGATCACGGCAAAGGCGCATAGCCGCGACCCGGACGACGACAAATTTATTCACGCGGCGCTGGCCGCTTCGGCGCCCTGGCTGGTGACTGGCGATCAGGACTTGCTGGTAGTGGCGTCTGGCATTAAATCAACCGGCTCTACTTTGCACATCGTCTCACCGGTGATGGCTTTGAAATTGTTAGATTTTTGCTTTTCGCAGTAGCTGATGGCGCATTCCGACGCAGAAACGTGAGCCCAAGTACCCGGTTTCAAACACCAAACTAAGCCGTCCCGCCAACCGTCAAGCCATCAATGCGCAACGTTGGCTGCCCCACACCCACCGGCACGCTCTGGCCTTCCTTGCCGCAGGTGCCCACTCCGCTGTCGAGTTTCATGTCGTTGCCGACCATGCTGACGCGTTTGAGGCATTCCGGGCCGCTGCCGACCAATGTGGCGCCTTTGACCGGGTAGAGGATCTTGCCGTTCTCCACCCAATACGCTTCACTGGCCGAGAAGACGAATTTGCCCGAGGTGATGTCGACCTGTCCGCCGCCGAAGTTGGTGGCGTAAAGGCCTTTCTTGATGCTGGCCACGATTTCTTTCGGGTCGGTGCCGCCAGCTGTCATGTAGGTATTGGTCATGCGAGGCATTGGCACGTGGGCGTAACTCTCGCGCCGGCCGTTGCCGGTGGGTTTGACGCCCATCAGGCGCGCGTTGAGCGAATCCTGGATATAGCCCTTCAGGATGCCGTCCTCGATCAGCACGTTTTTCTGGCTGGCGTGGCCTTCGTCGTCCACGTTCAGGGAGCCGCGCCGGTCAGTGATGGTGCCGTCGTCCAGCACCGTCACGCCTTTGGCGGCGACCCGTTTGCCAATCTTGCCGCTGAAGGCGCTCGAGCCCTTGCGGTTGAAGTCGCCCTCCAGCCCATGGCCGATGGCTTCGTGCAACAAAATGCCAGGCCAGCCCGGGCCCAAAACCACCGTCATTTCACCGGCCGGCGCGGGGCGCGATTCCAGGTTGGTCAGCGCCGCCTTCACGGCTTCGTTCACATAAGTTTCGATGCAGGCGTCGTCAAAATAGGCCAGGCCAAAACGACCGCCGCCACCGGCAGAACCGACTTCGCGACGGCCATTTTGCTCGGCGATCACGGTCACTGAGAGGCGCACCAGCGGCCGCACGTCGGCCGCCAGCGTGCCGTCGGCGCGCGCCACCATGACCACGTCATATTCACTGGCCAGGCCGGCCATCACCTGCGCCACGCGGGGATCTTTGGCGCGGGCGAGCAGCTCCACCTTGCCCAGCAGACCGACCTTGGCGGTGCTGTCAAGTGTGGTGATCGGGTCCAGGTCCTGGTAAAGCGTGCGGCTTTTTGAAATCTTGGTGGCGTTGGCCTTGACCTTGGCGTTTTTCGAGGCGCTGGAGATGGCCCGCACGGTGCGCGCGGCATCGAGCAGGGAGGCCTCTGAGATGTCGTCGGAATAGGCGAAGGCGGTTTTCTCGCCGCTCACCGCACGCACGCCCACGCCCTGGTCGATGCTGAAGGAGCCAGTCTTGACGATGCCTTCCTCCAGGCTCCAGCCCTCGGAGCGGGTGTATTGAAAGTACAAATCGGCGTCGTCCACCTTGTGCGCCCTGATTTCATTGAGCGCTCGAGTCAGATGGGTTTCATCCAGGCCAAATGGCGTAAGCAGGAGGGATTTGGCAATCGCCAAACGTTCGATGGTGGGTTCGCGGGTAATCATCCGCCCATTCTACGGAAATGCGGAATAACGGACTGCGCGGGCGATCAATCCCCTGACAACCATTTAAACAGTGCCGCATCATCTTCGCCGCTCAGGCCACCTCTGCTGGCAGCGGCAAACACCTGGCTGGCCTTCGCGCCCAGCGGCCCTTCGAAGTGGGCGGATTGGGCTGCCGCCACCGCCAGCCGCGTGTCTTTCTCCAACAGCGTCATGTGGGCACGCGGCGCGTAGTCCCCCGCGATGGCGCGGCGCATGCGGTCACTGCCAACCCAGCTTTGCCCGCTGGATTGCTCGATCACGTCCATCGTCCGGGTTAAATCAAGGCCCATCTTGCGGGCCATTGCCATCGCCTCGGCGGCGCCCACCAGGTTGATGCCCGCCAGCAGGTTGTTGACAAGTTTGGTGCGCGCGCCATCTCCCACGCGCTGGCTGACGTGAAACAGTTTGTTCGACAAGGCGCACAGCAGCGCCCGGTGCTGCTCAAACACCTCGTCGCGGCAGGCCACCATCAGGCTCATGCTGCCGTCCGCGGCACGCGCCGGCCCGCCGGACATCGGCGCGTCGATCAGCCGCACGGCCAGCGGCTGCAGGGTCTGGGCGATGCCTTCCACGTCTTCGGGCGCCAGGGTCGGGCACATCATCACCGTACTGCCAGGCTTCAGGACCGAAGCCATGCCATGGCTACCAAACAACACCTCGTGGCTTTGCCGGGCATCAATCACACACACGATGGTTACTATCGAATTAATAGCACATTTGGCAGGTGTTTCGACGGCCTTAGCCCCAATTTTCTTAAGACTTTCGGATTTGCCGGCGTCAATGTCGCAGACCGTCACCGGCCAGCCTTTGGCGAGCAGGTTGCGCGCCATGCCGCCGCCCATGTTGCCGACACCGACGATTCCTACTGAACATTTCCGGTCTGGATCAGCCATGGCAATTTTTCGACGGGCCGCCTCTAGAAAAATTAGCCCCACTCCAAGCGAAGCACAGGATCGCTGCGCGGGGCAGCGCAGCACACAAAGTGGCAAGCGTGGGGGTCATGTCTGCACCAGTCGTTTTTATTTTTAAATCGACATCAAAATCCCCAGCCCCAGCCCCAGGGTCACCATCGCCGTGCCACCGTAACTGATGAAGGGCAACGGCACGCCGACCACGGGCAAGATGCCGCTGACCATGCCCATGTTGACAAAGGCGTAGGTGAAGAAAATCATCGTCACGCTGCCGGCCAGCAACCGGGAAAAGAGAGTCGGCGCCTCCAGCGCAATCATCAAGCCGCGGATGATCAGGAAAGTAAACGCAAGGATCAGGGCGATGACGCCCGCCAGGCCAAACTCTTCCGAAAACGCGGCAAAGATGAAGTCGGTCGTGCGCTCCGGAATGAACTCAAGATGTGTTTGTGTGCCTTGCATGAAACCCTTGCCCCAAATCCCGCCGGAACCAATGGCGATCATGCCCTGGATGATGTGAAACCCTTTGCCCAGCGGGTCGCGCGTCGGGTCCATCAGGGTGCAGATGCGCTGCTGCTGGTAATCGCGCAAAAGTGGCCAGCTGACGCCATCGGCGCACAACTGCGGCTCAAAAAGCACCAGCAGGAAAATGCCGACGACGCCAATCAACACCGGCGGCAAGATCAATTTCCAGGACAAGCCGGCGAAAAAAATCACCGCAAAACCAGCGGTCAGGATCAACACCGCGGTGCCCAGATCCGGTTGCCGCATGATCAAACCCACCGGCAGCGCCAAGAGCAGGGCGGCCACCACAAAATCAAGCGGCCGCAATTGGCCTTCACGTTTCTGGAACCACCAGGCCAGCATCAGTGGCACAGCAATCTTCAGGATCTCGCTGGGCTGGATCACGATGCCGACATTGATCCAGCGTTTCGCCCCTTTTTTGGTGACGCCAAAGACTGCAACGGCGACGAGCAAGTCGACGCCGACAACATACAGCGGCACGGCGAAGCGCATCAGACGTTGCGGCGGAATCTGCGCCACGACAAACAAGATGCCGCCGGCTATGAGCATGTTGCGGCCGTGATACTCAAACTGCATACCGTGGTCATGTCCGCTGGAATACATGGTGAGCAAACCGGCGCACGCCAATACAAACACGGCAAACGCCAGGGGGCCGTCAAAACCGCTGAACCAGGGCAGGATCCTGGAGGCGAGTGTTGGCTTCTCAAAAGTGGCGAGCATGGCGTGCGATTATCCTGCGGTCTGTGCGCCCCACACACCGGGGCGCTGCCTATTTGCCACTTTTTGTCGCCGCCCATGCCAGCCCATCGCCCAACCACCCACATCCTTTACCTGCACGGTTTCCGCTCCTCGCCGCAATCCACCAAGGCGCGGCTGATGGCGGCGACGGTGGCGCGGGAATGCCCGTCCGTCACCTGGTGGTGCCCGCAATTGCCGCCCTCGCCTCGCGAAGCGGCTGAACTGATCAAACGCGGCATGGCCGCCTGGCCGCGCGAATCCATGGCCGTGGTGGGCTCTTCCCTGGGCGGTTTTTATGCCACCTGGGTGGCTGAGAACATGGCTTGCAAAGCCGTCTTGCTCAACCCGGCGGTGTTTGCCGCACGCGACCTTGCCCAATACGTCGGCGAACACACCAGTTGGCACGATGCCACTGAAAAATTTATCTTCAAGCCCGAATATGTGGACGAACTTCGCGCACTAGAGCGCCGTGGCCTCGCCTGCCCCGAAAACTACTTCGCCATCATCGCCAAAGGCGACGAAGTGCTGAGCTGGCAGGAAATGACGACGCGTTACACCGGCGCGAACATCAAACTGCTTGCAGGCAGCGACCACGCGATCAGCGAGTTTGCGGATTATCTGCCCGGGATTTTGGCGTTTTTGTCCTTGCCTTGAGGCCTTCGCCCCGGCACCGCCGAGGTTTCCCCATGGGAAAATTCGCACATGTACGTATTGATTGACGAAGCCGGGAAATTTTTGGCCGGCAAGGTGTTGTCTGAAACCGAATCATCCTTGCAAGTGGAGCTCGACAGCGGCAAACGCGTCAAGGTCAAAGCTGCCAACGCCTTGTTGAGGTTCGAAAAACCTGCGCCCAAGGCCTTTATGGAAGAAGCCGCCACCCAGAGCCAGTCGATTGAACTGGAGCTGGCCTGGGAGTTCGCCCCCGAAGACGAGTTTGGCTTCAGTGAACTGGCGCGCGAGTATTTTTCCACCGACGGCAAAGAGGCCAGCCTGACGCAACAGGCGGCGACCCTGTTGCGCCTGTTTGACTCACCGCACTACTTCCGCCGCGCCGGCAAGGGGCGCTTTCGCAAGGCCGGCGCCGACGTGATCGCACAGGCGCTCCTGGCCATCGAGAAGAAGAAACTCGTGGTGCAGCAAATTGCCCAGTGGGTCGCCGAACTTGGCCAGGGACAGTGCCCGGCGCCGATCCGCGAGCAGCTTTACAAGATCCTCTTCAAGCCCGACAAAAACGCGCCCGAGTACAAATCCGTGGTCGAGGCCTCGCGCGCCACGCACCTGGCGCCTTTGGACTTGCTGCAAAAAGCCGGCGCCATCGATTCGCCCTACCAATTTCACTGGAAACGTTTCCTCTTTGAAAACTTTCCCAAAGGCACCGGGTTTCCAGAGCTGCAGGCGGTGGCGATCAAGGACGACTTGCCGCTGGCGCAGGTGCAGGCCTTCTCCATCGACGATTCCGCCACCACCGAAATTGACGACGCTTTGAGCGTGCGGGGCCTGGGCTCGGGCGAGGTGGTGGTGGGCATCCACATTGCCGCGCCGGCGCTGGCCATAGAGCCTGGCGACGCCATCGACAAACTCGGCCGCAGCCGCCTCTCCACGGTCTACATGCCGGGCTACAAGGTGACGATGTTGCCCGATGCGCTGGTGCAAACCTACACGCTGAAAGAAGGGCGCGCTTGCCCGGCGCTGTCGCTGTATGTCACGTTTGACGAAACCACTCTGGAGATCAAGGCGCGGCAAACACGGCTTGAGAAAGTACCGATTGCCGCCAATTTGCGCCATGACAAACTAGATGCGCTGGTCACGCCCGAGTGGCTGGAAAATTTAAATGCCAATGATGAAATCGGCATTAGGCCGTCTAATATAAACAGAAGTTCGCTATCATTTTTATATCGCTTGGCACACGACCTGAAATCCAAGCGCGAAGTGGTTCGGGGCAAGCCCGAGGTTTTCAACCGGCCGGATTACAACTTCAAACTTGCCGGCGCTGGTAACGACGGCGCTGAACCCCAAGGCAACGAACAAGTGCAGATCAGCACCCGCCAACGCGGCGCGCCACTCGATTTGATCGTCGCCGAAGCCATGATCCTGGCCAACAGCACCTGGGGGCTTTGGCTGGCAGAACTCGGCGTGCCGGGCATTTACCGCAGCCAGGCCTCGCTCTTGCCGGGCGTCAAGGTGCGCATGGGCACGAAGGCGCTGCCGCACGCCGGCATTGGTGTGAAGGCCTATGCCTGGAGCACCTCGCCACTGCGCCGTTACACCGATCTGGTCAACCAGTGGCAGATCATCGCCTGTGTGCGCCATGGGCAAACCGCGGCGCTGGCCGCGCCCTTCAAACCCAAAGACGCCGAACTGTTCTCGATCATCTCGGCGTTCGACGCGGCGCATTTTGCCTACAACGGTTATCAGGGTGCGATGGAGCGTTTCTGGACGCTCAAATACCTGCAGCAAAACGCCATCACCGAAGTTACCGGCGTGGTGTTTCGCGAAAACATGGTGCGGGCCGACGACTTGCCGCTGGTATTGCCGGTGCTGGGCGCGCAAAACCTGCCGCGCGGCGCCCGCGTGCGGGTGAAACTCGGCGACATCGACGAAATCACCCTGGATGTGGCGGGCACCGTGGTGGAGCAGCTTGACTCGGAACCAGGCAGTGCTGGTCTGGCCGACGCCAGGGCGCGTGAGGGAATGGACGAGGGAATGGACGAAGAAATGGGCGACGACAGCGAGGAACCCATGGCCGGTCCCATCGCGATTGCTATGAAATTGGATGAAGCCGAGGCCACTTCAGGCGATAATCCAGGCTCGTGAACCTGCGTCAATTCAGCACCCTGCAAATCGCGCTTGGCGCCTCGCTCGCCGTGCATGCGGCCCTTTTGACGGTTCGTTTTGTCGACCCGCAAAGTTTCAACCGGGTCTTCCAGGACACCCCGCTGGAAGTGATCCTGGTCAACGCCCGCACCCATGAAAAGCCGGAGAAAGCCCAAGCCATCGCGCAGGCTTCAATGGCTGGCGGCGGCGAGCTGGAAAAAGGCCGCGCCACCACGCCGATCCCCACCAGCCTGTTGACAGCGCCCGGCGACAGCCTGGAAGACGAGTCGCGCCGTGAATTGCAGGCCCTGCAGGATCAACAAACCGTGCTCCTGGCGCAGGTCAAAAACCAGTTGGCGGCCTTGCCGCCGCCCGACCCGAAGCGCCCGGCGCAGACCGCCGAACAGGAGGCCAACGAAGAAAAACGCAAGCGCCTGATCAAGGCCCTGGCCGAAATTGAGCGGCGCATCAATACGGAGAGCGCCAAGCCGAAGAAGCGCTACATCAGCCCGTCGACACGGGAAGAGGTGTACGCGATGTATTACGACAACCTGCGCCACCGCATTGAGGACAAAGGCACTGAAAACTTCCCCGAAGCCGGTGGCAAAAAGCTGTATGGCGAGTTGACCATGATCGTGCACGTCAACCACGACGGGCAGATTCTGAAGACTGAAATTGTCGAGACCTCCGGCAACCGCAGCCTGGACCGCCGCGCCGAAGTGATCGCCCGCCATGCCGCGCCGTTTGGCGAATTCAACGCCGCCATGCGCGCCAAGGCGGACCAGATTCTGGTCGTCTCGCGCTTCAAATTCACCCGTGACGAAACGCTCGAAACCCGGCTCACTTCGCAGTAGTGCCGGCAGCTGGGCGCCTGCTGCGGGTGCGGGCGTCTCCAGTGGCGCGCGGCGTTTTGCCCGCCCGCTGCTGCAATGGCTGCTGCTGCTGGCCGTGGCCGCTTTGGCTTTGCAGGTTTTTTTTGCCGCCCGTATCGCCCTGATGGCGGCGCTTGACCCGCAATCCACCGCGTTTGCGCGTTCAGAAGGCTGGCGCTTGAGCACTCAGCCAGGCAGCCGTGCGGGAACGCCCAAAGGCGCCCTGCGCTGGCAGCAGCAATGGACGCCTTACGCGCAGATTTCCGACCATCTCAAACGCGCCGTGATCGCCTCGGAAGACGACGCCTTCGCCTGGCACGATGGCCTGGACTGGGAAGCCATTGAAAAAGCCTGGGAGAAAAACAGCAAGGCCGAAATGGCGCAACAAGCGGCGCAACACGTGGCGCAACAGGTGGCGCAACAAAAAGCCGTCCGCCCGGCCTACGGCAACGGCAAAAGCACCCCCGTGAAAAGCCCGAAGGTGGTCGGCGGCTCCACCATCACCCAACAGCTGGCGAAAAATCTTTTCCTCTCGGGTGAACGCACCTTGGCGCGCAAAGGCCAGGAGTTCGTGTTGACGCTGATGCTGGAGCAATTCCTGAGCAAAGAACGCATCCTGGAAATCTACCTTAACAGCGTGGAGTGGGGCGAAGGCGTGTTTGGCGCCGAGGCGGCGGCGCGGCACTACTTTCGCAAACCCGCCGCCAAACTCAGCGCCTACGAATCGGCGCGGCTGGCCGTGATGTTGCCGCGCCCCAGGTATTTTGAAAAGCGGCCGCAATCGGCCTACCTGTCGGCCCGCGCAGCGACTATCACGGTGCGCATGGGCGCGGCTGAATTGCCTTGACCAGCCGGCATCCCTGCTCAGTATCATTCCCGCCATGCGCGTGAAATTGATGAGCTGGTTCCTGCTCGGGCTGATCCGGATCCTCACCGGCTCGCAGGCGCGCTGGTACGGTTGCCCGCCAATGGCCGAGCAACGCATCTATTTCGCCAACCACCAGAGCCACGCCGACCTGATCCTGATCTGGGCCGCCTTGCCGCGGGAATTGCGCTCTGTCGTTCGGCCCATCGCCGCGCGCGACTACTGGACAAAAACGCGGTTCAGGGAATGGATCACCACGGCTGTCTTCAACGCCATTTATGTGGCACGCGAACGCAATGCGGGTGAAGACCCGCTGGAGCCGCTGTGTGATGCGCTGGAGAATGGCGACAGCATCATCCTCTTCCCCGAAGGCACGCGCGGCCACCAGGAGGAGCCGGCCGCCTTCAAGGCCGGGCTGTACAACCTCACGCAGCGTTTCCCGCAGGTGGTGCTGGTGCCGACCTGGATCGCCAACGTGCAGCGTGTCATGCCCAAAGGCGAAGTGGTGCCGGTGCCGGTCTTGTGTTCGGTGACGTTTGGCGCGCCGGTCCGGCTTGAACCCGGCGAAGAACGCCGCGCCTTCCTCGACCGCGCCCGCAACTGTGTCATCGCGCTGCGTGATGTTTAGGTGAGTATCTTCCGATGTACCTGTATCTGAAAAACCTCACCGGCACGCAGCAGGTCGGGGCCATGTTCGTCATTCTGTTTGGTCTCCTGTTGCTGGCCAGCGTGGTGAATTTTGTCTTCACCTTGCGCGAGCACGGCGACGGCGACGCCGCCGATGCGCGGCGCAGCGAGTTGAAAAACCTTGAAGGCGTGTTGCGCACCAGTTGGCTGATGATGATCGTCTTCTGGGTCGGCTGGATGGCCGGTGAATGGGTGGCGATCTGGCTCTTCGGCCTGGTGGCGTTTTTCGCATTGCGCGAGTTCCTCACCCTTTCGCCCACGCGCCGGGGTGACCACCGCAGCCTGGTGCTGGCTTTCTTCGTCGTGTTACCGGTGCAATTCTGGCTGGTCGGCACCGAGCACTTTGACCTGTTCACCGTGTTTATCCCGGTCTATGTGTTCCTCGCCATTCCAGTGGTCAGTGCGCTGGCGGACGACCCAACGCGTTTCCTTGAGCGCAACGCCAAGCTGCAGTGGGG
>JANNYX010000014.1:0-5259 GCA_031410295.1 Rhodoferax sp. | reverse complement strand
GAAATGATTGAGGAAGCGACCTTCAACATGGGCACCCAGATCAAAGTGATCGGGGTTGGCGGTGGCGGTGGCAACGCCGTGGAGCACATGATCGAACGTGGCGTGCAAGGCGTTGAATTCATCAGTGCCAACACCGACGCGCAGGCCTTGAGCCGCAGCGCCGCGCACAAGACGATCCAGCTGGGCAACACCGGCCTGGGCGCGGGCAGCAAGCCCGACAAGGGCCGCGACGCCGCCGAACAGGCGCTCGAAGACATTCGCGCGTCGATTGACGGCGCCCACATGCTGTTCATCACCGCCGGCATGGGCGGCGGCACGGGCACGGGGGCGGCGCCGGTGATCGCCCGCGTGGCGCGCGAGATGGGCATCCTTACCGTCGGCGTGGTCACCAAGCCGTTTGAGTTTGAAGGTGGCCGGCGCATGGCCAATGCCGACACCGGCTTGGCCGAACTCGAAGCCAATGTTGATTCCTTGATCGTCGTGCTGAATGAAAAACTGCTCGACGTGCTGGGCGACGACATCACGCAGGATGAAGCCTTCAAACACGCCAACGATGTGCTGAAAAATGCGGTGGGCGGCATTGCCGAGATCATCAACGTGCCGGCGCACATGAACGTCGACTTTGAAGACGTGCGCACCGTGATGGGCGAGCCCGGCAAAGCCATGATGGGCACGGCGATGTCAGGCGGGCCAGACCGCGCCCGCATTGCGGCCGAGCAGGCGGTGGCCTGCCCTCTGCTTGAAGGCGTTGACCTCTCCGGCGCGAAAGGTGTGCTGGTGCTGATCACCGCCAGCAAGGGTTCGCTCAAACTCGCCGAGTCGCGCCTGGCGATGAACACCATCCGCGCCTACGCTTCGGCTGACGCGCACGTGATCTACGGCACCGCCTACGACGACAGCCTGGGTGATGACATCCGCGTGACGGTGGTCGCCACCGGCCTGTCGCGCCAGGGCCAGCGCCGCACGGCACCGCCTTTGCAGGTGTTGCGCACTGGCACCGACAACGTGCCTTTTCATGTTCCCACCCTCACCAACGTAGCCAGCCATGGCGTGGTCACTCAGCCCTCAGCGATGATGTCTGTCCAGCCTGATTACGGCAGCATGGGCACACCGGCGGTGTGGCGCGGGCGCACCTCGGCGGCGGCCAAGGTAGACGCCTTGTCCAGTGGCGGCATGGATGATTACGAAATTCCGGCATTCCTTCGCAAGCAGGCAGATTGAGATATTGCCCCCACGCTCTCCACTTCGTGTGGTTCACTGCCCCCCGAGGGGGCGCATTTTTGCTTGGGGCGGCCCGGCGCAAAAACAGCCCCCACGGTCGCTCACTTCGTGTAGCGACCTGCCCCCCGAGAGGGCGCATTTTTGCTTGGGGCGGCCCGGCGCAAAAACTAGTGCCCCAACGGTCGCTCACTTCGTGTGGCTCCCTGCCCCCGAGGGGCCGCGTTTTTCTAGGCGCGGCCCGTCGGAAAACAGGCCTCAATTAAAATAGACCAGTGATCAAACAGCGCACCCTCAAGTCCCTCACCAAGGCGGTGGGGGTCGGCCTGCACAGCGGGCAACGGGTGGAGCTCACGCTGCGCCCGGCGCCGGCCGATACCGGCATCGTCTTTCGGCGGGTTGACTTGCCCCATGTGGTTGATATTCCGATGTCCGCCACGGCAGTCACGGACACCCGGCTGGCCACGCGCGTTTCCAACGGCGGCGCGCGCGTCTCGACGGTCGAACACCTGATGTCGGCCTGTGCCGGTTTGGGCGTCGACAACCTCTACGTCGACATCACCGCCGAAGAAGTGCCGATCCTCGACGGCTCCGCCGCATCCTTTGTGTTCCTGCTGCAAAGCGCGGGCATCGAATTCCAGAACGCGCCGCGGCGCTTCATCCGCGTCGTCAAGCCGGTTGAAGTGCACGCTGGCGCCGGCAGCCACGAACGCTGGGCCAGGCTGGAGCCGTTCCACGGCTACAAACTGAATTTCGAAATCGACTTTGAACATCCTGCAGTGGATTCCTCCGGTCAGCGGGTCGAGTTCGACATGAGCCGTGATTCGTATTCTCGCGACATCGCCCGCGCGCGCACCTTCGGCTTCACCAAAGACGTGGAAAACATGCGTGTCAACGGCCTGGGACTTGGCGGTGGACTCGACAACGCCATCGTCATGGACGACTACAAAATCCTCAATGCCGGTGGCCTGCGTTATGACGACGAGTTCGTCAAACACAAGATCCTTGACGCCATGGGCGACATGCACATGCTAGGGAAACCCCTTCTGGCCGCCTACAGCGCCTTTCGCTCCGGCCACGAGTTGAACAACCAGCTGCTGCGCGAATTGCTCTCACGCGCCGACGCCTGGGAAGTTGTCACCTTCGAAGACGACAAACTCGCGCCGTCTGGTTTTGGCGAGTTGGCGCGCGCCTGGTAGCCCCCGGTTGCGCCTGGTAGATCCTGCAAGAACACCGACCAATTCAGGTTCACCATGCTGTTATTTCGCTGGCTCATCATGCTGCTGTTGATTGGCTCGGTCGTGTCGTTCGCGTTCTACGCGGGGACCGGACAAGCCCGGTTCAAGAATTGGGGACTCTTGATCCTGAAGTGGACCCTGATCTCTGCCTTTGGTTTTTTCGCCGTACTGGTGCTGGAGCGCCTGGGCTGAGGCCGCTCCACCGAATCGCCAAAAAAAAAGCGCCCAAGATCACTCTTGGGCACTTGGCGGAAAAGTGAATGATGCTCAGGCCATTGAGTCTTCGACTTCAATGGCTGGGTGGCCAGCGCCTTTGCCGCCTTCGCCACGCGGGCCTTCGCTGGCTTCGCGGGCCAGCAATTGGTCAACCGACTCGATAGCAGGATGCCCAGCGCCTTTACCGCCTTCGCCACGTGGGCCTTCGCTGGCTTCGCGGGCAAAAGCCGAAGCAGTGATGGAACCAAGAGCCAAAGCCGCAACTAGGGCTAAAGAAGTTTTTGTAAGCTTGTTCATGATAAATCTCCAAGAATTAACCAACCAAAGCAGAAAGGTCTGCCAACCAAACGTGGGATTATTTCCCACGCATAATCAAAGTATATGTGGGAAATAATCCCATGACAAGGTTTGAATTGAATATTCTTCAAATTACTTGTAATTGTTTGTTGACGCTGGGAAATGCCATTGGCTGGCGAGATTGCCGCTCCAAAATAGGTGCTGCTGTCCACTTGCACCCGGCGTTTACGCGCAGGCGCCGTTCAGCGCCTGGCTGGGCGCTGGTTACAGCCGCGGCAAATTCGGCAGCGAGATCGCCACGACAGTGTGGTCCGTGCCGTTTACGGGGCGGTATGAAAGTGGGCCACTAACGCTGAAGGTGTCTGTGCCATGGCTGCAGATCACCAACGTGGGCGGGGTAATACCGGTGCTGGGCAATGGCGGCGCTGAGCATGCTGCATCGGGCAGCGAAGACCACGGCGGCAAAGGTTCGAGCAACGTAGGCGGTGGTGTTGGCTCGGGCGGTACGGCAGGGCAGTTTGGTGTGCATTTGACAACCGCAAGGGCGAAAAAAAGGGGGAGACCACCGGGCCTGGTGCGGGCTTTACTGCCGGTGTGGGTCAAGGTCAGGTCAAAAGACTGAAAGCAGCCACGGACTTCATCACAGGGCCTGTGTAATTTCTTACAACCGGGTGCTTCGAGCGTGGTCGCGAGCGGCCCGCATTCCTAGCGGCTGCGCCCGGCGCGGTAGGACTGCTTTCCCACCGCAACCGCCAACCCCGCGCCAATGCCTTTGGCTGCTGCCAGCCGTGCCAGGCCCGCGCCGGCATGCGCATGGGTGATCGCCAGGCCCAGGGCGTCAGCGGCGTCTTTACCGGGCAGGCCGGGCAGATTCAACAGGCGCGCCACCATCTCTTGAACCTGCGTTTTGTCTGCGCGGCCATGACCGGCCACGGCCCGCTTCATCTGCAGCGCGGTGTATTCGCGCACCGGCAGCCCGGTCGATACCAGCGCCGTGATGCAGGCGCCGCGCGCCTGCCCCAACAGCAGGGTGCTTTGCGGATTGACGTTGACAAAGACGATCTCTACCGAGGCTTCATCGGGTGCATACCGCACCAGCACCTCACGCACGCCGTCAAACAACACCTTGAGCCGTTCGGGCAATTGCCCTTTGTCCAGGTGGGTGGTGCTGATGGTGCCGCTCGCCACATAGCTGAGACGACTGCCTTCTACGTCAATCACACCGAAACCGGTGGTGCGCAGGCCGGGGTCAATGCCGAGGATTCTCATGGCAAGGGCAGGCCACCAGGGTTTGCATATCTGTTTTACTTAAATTTTAAAGGAAAAAATAAAACTAAGGCCGTCTAAAAATAATGTTTTATTGCTTCTATAAATATAGCTAAAAAATATATTTAATATGCAAAAATTTTATTATAATTAATAATACAAGAAATTTTGACGCTTTTTTAAACTCGCCTCACAAATCAAAATACCAACGCACCGAATGAAAGAACACCGGCGCCGCAAAACACAGCGCGTCGACGCGGTCCAGCAAGCCGCCGGCGCCGGTCACAGACGGCAACCGGCCGCCCCAGTGCGGGATGCCGCGGTCGCGCTTCAGCGCCTTCATGACAAAGTGGCCCAGCGTGCCAGCGGCGCAGGCGATGACGGCCATGACAAAACCCTGTGCTGGCCAAAACGGCGTGATGCCCGACAACACTGCACCGGCCAGGCCCGCCACCAGCAAGGCCACCAGCCAGCTGGGCCAGTTGAAACTCTGGCTGATGAGGGGCGCGACCGGCGCGCTCTTGAGAAAACGGCTTGGATAACGCGAAACGAAGTGTTGCACCACCACACACAGCTGCACCACGATCACCAGAAAAAACACCAGGAAGGCGTTTTTCTTGTCGTAGTTGGGGAAGTCCAGCAGCAGCAAGGCCGGCACGTGGCTCATGCCGTAGATGCAGACCATGATGCCCCACTGCAACTTCGCGTTGCGCTCCAGAAAACGTGTCGGGTCGTTGGCCAGCGCGCTGGCTACCGGAATCGCCAGAAAAACATAGACCGGAATGAACACGCTGAACAAATCGAAATGCTCGCTGCCCACCAACCAGAACTGCACCGGCAACACGACAAAAAAAGCCAATACCAGGCTGCGGTGGTCGCCGCGGCGCGTCGGTGAGAGCGTGAGGAACTCGCGCAGCGCAAAGAACGACACCAACCCGAACAGCACCAATGCGACCCACGCGCCAGTCACCCAGCCCAGCCAAAACACAAACACCATCATCCAGCTGGTGCGGATGATGCCGTC
>JANNYX010000013.1:0-5891 GCA_031410295.1 Rhodoferax sp. | reverse complement strand
GACATCGTGGCCGATATCTTCCGCAACCGCGTATTGAAACGCGGCAAAGGCGCCGAGGTGTGGGGTTGGGGCACCGCCTATGGCTCCAAACAAGCCGGTCAACCGCCAGCCGCACCACAACCTGCGACCAAATCATGAGGACAGCAATGAAATTCAGTGCGACCTTGATCTCGGCTCTCACCTTGGGCACTGCGCTGGTGGGTTGTGGCGATAAACCGCAGGCACTGAACGCCGGCAGCGCCAGCAAACAGGACGCGGCGGCCTTCACTGGCACCGGCAGCGCCTTCGTTGCGCCAGGCTGGAAGCCCGGCGACAAAGCCAGCTGGGAGCAACACCTTAAGACCCGGATGCAGAACGGTCAAAACGATTACAGCAAAGCAAACTGACCGGAGGTCGACATGGTTCGGTCATTTATTGCTACTTTTATTGTAGCGTTTTCACTGACAGGGGTGTGCCGCGCACAAACCAGTCCGGCAGCGCCTCAAGCGGCTGGCGCCACGCCGGCGACGGCCCAGTCCGCCGGCGGCATTCAAAGCCAGAATATTTTTGAAGTCAAACCTGACGCCAGCAACGAGCCTGGTTACGACCAACAAAGCAACGCCGACCGTAGCAAGGTGCAACCTGGCAACAATGCGCCAGTATGGCGTGCCGTGGGTGCGGGCACGGAGGGTTACAGCAGCCTGCCCAAAAGCGAGGCGCCGGAAGCGGGCATCCTGATCCAGCCCTTTGCGCAGTACCCGGGCGCACCCTTGACCAACGCCGGCGAAGCCTGGCGCCAGGTGCGCAACAACTGGATCATTCCTTATGGCGGGTCGCTGGTGTTGATCGTCGCTGGCGCCATTGCCCTCTTTTATTGGCGCAAGGGCGCGATCATTCAACATGGCGCCGACACCGGTCGAATGATTGAGCGTTTCACACCGTTCGAGCGCTCCGCCCATTGGGCAAATGCCATCGCTTTTTCGATTCTCGCCATTTCCGGTTTGGTGATGGCGTTCGGCAAGTTTTTTATCCTGCCGGTGATCGGCAGCGCGCTGTTTGGCTGGTTGACCTACCTGCTCAAGACTGCGCACAACTTCGCCGGACCGCTGTTTGCGGTGTCTTTGGTGGTGGTGATCTTCACCTTCATCAAGGACAATTTCCCGCGCAAGGGCGACCTGACCTGGTTGCTTAAAGGCGGCGGGCTGCTGTCTGGCCAGGAAATCCCTTCGCACCGCTTCAACGCGGGCGAAAAAGTGATATTTTGGGGCGGGGTATTTGTCCTGGGGCTGACCGTGGTGGCTTCCGGACTAGTGCTGGACAAGCTGGTGCCCAATCTGCTGTACGAACGCAGCACCATGCAAGTGGCTCACATGGTGCATGCGGTGGCAACGGTCTTGATGATGGCGATGTTTATGGGCCATATTTACCTCGGCACCATTGGCATGAACGGCGCCTACCGTGCCATGCGCACCGGTTATGTCGACGAAACCTGGGCCAAAGAACACCATCAGGAATGGTTTGACGACATCAAGGCCGGCAAAATACCGGCGCAACGCAGCACCCCAACGCCACCGGCCCAAACGGTTCAGGCTTGATCGAGGAAATTTCAATGACACGCAAGATTTCAGCACTGCTTTTGATCGCCGCAAGCTCGGTTTTTACCGTGCAGGCCGCCTGGGCCAAACTCCCTGCACCGCCTGCACTGGATGACGCTGCCAAAGCCAAAGCGGCTGAAGCGGTTGCCAAAACCGCCTGGGGTGGCAAAGTCGACGCTTACATGTTGTGCAAGTCGATGGACAAATCGGCTGAAAATTACCAAAAGTCTGCAGCCGCTGCCGGCAAGACCGTCAAAGCTGCAACTGCGACACCACCTTGCGCTGACCCGGGGCCTTTTGCCTACACACCAGCAGCGCCGGCTCCAACTGCTGCGGCGGCTGCGGCGCCTGCTGCTGCGCCCGCCGCACCAGCGGCTGCAGCACCCGCCGTGCCCGCCAAAAAGTCTTGATCGACACCCCACCTGACCCGGTTCAATCCGCGCCATTCGACACACAGGCTGGTCAGGCTGGCGCGCGCAAGGACCAAGTGGCAGGCCTTAAATCCGGCCGCGATCAAAAGTCAGGCCATGCACAACGATCAGTCCAAGCACTCAGCCGTTTGCCCAGGCTGACGCAAGCCCAGGCGCCACTGACCCACGCCACCACAGCGGTTAACGAATTTGGCGATACGGTTGCGATTTCGGTGCCGGCTGAACGCGCCTTGACCGTGTACGTCGATAAACGCGAACTGGTGACGCTGATGACATTAGGCGCCAGCCCTGAGCTGCTGGTGCTGGGATTCCTGCGCAACCAGCGCCTGGTCGCCTCGGCGGACGATATCGAATCGATCACGGTCGATTGGGAAGTCGGCGCCGCCGCAGTCAAGACCCGCCACGGCATCGCGGACATCGAAGCCAAAACCGCTAAACGGGTGGTGACAACAGGTTGCGGGCAAGGCAGCGTATTTGGCGGCCTGATGGATGAAATCGACACAATTCACCTGCCCGATGCGACGCTTACCCAGGCGGAGCTGTACGCGATCGTCAACGCCATCCGCCAGAAGGAAAGCACCTACAAATCAGCCGGCTCAGTGCATGCCTGCGCCCTGTTTCGGGGTGAAGAGTTGTTGACGTTCGTCGAAGACGTTGGCCGTCACAATGCGCTGGATACGATTGCCGGCTGGATATGGCTGAATTCAGAACTTGCCGGGCCCAGCGCGCAGCAGGTGTTCTACACCACTGGCCGCCTGACCAGCGAAATGGTCATCAAGTCGGCGCAGATGGGTGTGCCGATCGTGATATCGCGTAGCGGCATCACCCAGATGGGCCATGCCCTGGCGACGCGGCTGGGTTTGTGCACGATTGGGCGCGCCACCAACAAACACTTCCTGTGTTACAGCGCGGCTGAACGCCTGGTGTTGCAGACCGATCTGGCAGGCCCGAGGCTCAAACCCGCCGCGTGAATCGCCGGATCGGGTTGATCGCAGGGCGGCAACGCGTAAGTAAGCCATACAAGCCCGTCGGCATTGACTTTGGGTTAAGGTTGCGCCATGAACATCACTTTTTGGCGCCTGGGCTGGCGCACACTCTGGCGCGATTTCCGCTCGGGCGAATTGAAGCTGCTGATCCTCGCAGTGACCTTGGCGGTGGCGGCGCTCACGGCAGTGGGTTTCTTCGCCGACCGCCTCAAGGGTGGCTTGCAGCGCGACGCCCGCCAGCTGCTCGGTGGCGACGCCGTCATCTCCAGCGACAAACCCACCTCGGCAGCGTTCCTCGCCAAGGCGCGCGAACACGGCCTGACGGTCACCGGCACGCTGGCTTTCCCGACCATGGCCCGTGCGGGCGACACGCAGGGTGGCGCCTCCAAACTGGTGGCCTTGAAGGTGGTGGAGGCGAGCTACCCGCTGCGCGGCAAACTTACGACGGCGCCTGAGCCGGGCGGGGTCGAGTCCAGAACCAGCGCCGTGCCCAAGCCGGGCGAGGCCTGGATCGAAGCGGCCTTGCTCGAAGGCCTGAACCTGCGCATGGGGGATTCGTTGCTCCTGGGTGATGCCGTTTTGCGCATCAGTACCGTGATCGTGATCGAGCCCGACCGCGGCGCCGGATTCATGAATTTTTCTCCGCGGGTGATGATCAACCGCGCCGATGTCGCCGCCACCGGGCTGATCCAGCCGGCCAGCCGCATCACCTACCGCATGGCTGTGGCCGGTGAAGACGCCCAGGTGAAAAAATTTGTCGACTGGGCGCAAACCGAGGTGAAAAAGCCCGAGGTGCGCGGCGTGCGCGTCGAAGCGCTCTCGGCCGGCCGCCCGGAGATGAGCCAGACCATGGACCGCGCTGAAAAATTCCTGAATCTGGTGGCCCTGCTGGCGGCCTTGCTGAGTGCGGTTGCAGTCGCTTTGGCGGCGCGCGGTTTCGCCGCCAGCCATCTGGACGATTGCGCCATGTTGCGGGTCCTGGGACTGGGCCAGCGAACCATGGCCTTGGCCTACAGCTTTGAGTTCCTGCTGATCGGCCTGTTGGCCAGCACGCTGGGGCTGATCCTGGGTTATGCCGTGCATTACGGTTTTGTGCTGTTGCTGGCCGGTTTGGTCGAGGCCAGCCTGCCGGCGCCGACACTCTGGCCGGTGGTGTTTGGCCTGGGCATGGGGCTGACACTCCTGTTGGCTTTTGGCCTGCCGCCGGTGTTGCAGCTGGCGCAGGTGCCACCGCTCAGAGTCATCCGCCGC
The DNA here is from genome assembly GCA_031410295.1 of Rhodoferax sp. Classification (GTDB taxonomy): domain Bacteria; phylum Pseudomonadota; class Gammaproteobacteria; order Burkholderiales; family Burkholderiaceae_C; genus JANYCG01. Next base: position 1,649 of record JANNYX010000013.1, on the reverse strand, counting down.
GACGTCGGCAACCTCAAACCGGCGTCGCTGGGCGTGCTTGGCGTGGGTGTGGCAGGGTTCGCGGCCCTGTTGTTGGCAGCCAGCAGGGACGTCAAATTGGGCTTGATTGCCGTCGGCGGATTCGCTGGCGCCGTGCTGGTGTTTGCCGGCCTCGGGTTTTTGGCCGTGAAGGTGCTGCGCCGCATCGTCAACGAGGCCACCGCGCCGCGCTGGCTGGTGCTGGCGACGCGGCAGATCTCCGCGCGCCCGGCGTATGCCGTGGTGCAGATCAGCGCCCTGGCCGTCGGGCTGCTGGCGCTGGTGTTGCTGGTCTTGTTGCGCACGGATTTGATCAACAGCTGGCGCCAGGCGACGCCGCCGGACGCGCCGAACCGCTTCGTCATCAACGTCATGCCCGACCAGGCCGACAGTTTCCTGAAGGCGCTCGATGACGCCGGCGTCAAGAAATTCGACTGGTACCCGATGATCCGCGGCCGCCTGGTTGAGATCAACGGCAAGACCGTGGCGCCGGCGGCTCTGGCCGACGACCGCGCGCGGCGTCTGGTCGACCGCGAGTTCAACCTCTCCACCAGTGTCAAGCGCCCGCAACGCAATGAGGTGACGCGCGGCAAGTGGGTAGAGAACGAAGCCAATGCCGTGAGTGTGGAGGAATACGTGGCCACCACCCTGGGTCTGAACCTTGGCGACACCCTCAAGTTTGACATCGGCGGCATTCAGGTCGAATCAAAAATCACCTCGGTGCGCAAGGTCGACTGGGGCTCGATGCGGGCGAACTTCTACATGATCTACCCGGTTGCCAGTTTGCCCAACGTGCCCACCACCTACATGAGCGCCTTCAAGGCGCCCGAGGTGAAAGGTTTTGACAATACCCTGGTGCGTCAATTTCCCAACATCACCAACGTCGACATGTCGCAGGCGCTGGCGCAGGTGCAGCGTGACTTGCACCTGGTGATAGGACAGCTCGAGTTAGTATTTGGCTTCACGCTCGCCGCCGGCCGGGTGGTGTTGTTTGCCGCTGTGACGGGCTCGCGAGAGGAGCGCGCACGCGAGTTCGCCATCATGCGGGCGGTCGGCGCGCGCGCCTCGCTGTTGCGCCAGGTGCAGCGTGCCGAGCTGGTGGGGGTCGGTCTGCTGGCGGGTTTTTTGGCGTCGGTGGTGGCGGCGATTGTGGGCTGGGCGCTGGCCAAATACGTCTTTGAATTTGAATGGACGGTGTCGGCCTGGGTGCCGCTCTTGGGCGCGTTGGCCGGGGCTGTGTTGGCGTTAGGCGCGGGCTGGTGGGGTCTGCGCGAGGTCTTGCGCCGCCCGGTGGTGGAGACGCTCAGACGGGCGCCACAGTGAGTGGAGGTGAGTGGAGGTGAGCGCTGGCGGCTCCAGCAACGGCAGCAGCGGAGTAAAAGGCAAATTCAAGGGCATAGGCAACAATTCAACACTGCACCTGATGCTCAAACAACCCGTTGCAAAAGTTTCAATATTTCGTTTAATAGTAAAATAAGTATAAAAATTAATTAAAATATAATTGTTATTGCTAGTTATTATATAGCAATAAAATTATATTGTTTGACGGCCTATATGGTACTATTTCACTAGAAATTTATACAATCTACATATTTAAACCTTGAACCCATGAACCCATGAACATCCAGGAG
>JANNYX010000012.1:0-8238 GCA_031410295.1 Rhodoferax sp. | reverse complement strand
GCGATGTGGACGGCATGATTTGCGGCACCTGGGGTACCACCGCCATGCATCTGCCGTACATCGACCAGGTCATCGGCAAGCGCCAGGACGGCAGCGCGAGCGCCCGGCAGCAACAGCCCGTTCATGCAGGCGTAGACCGGCCGCTCCCGCGTCGTGCCCGGATTGCCATTCTGGCGTTTGCCGATCACCTGGTCGATATACGGCAAATGCATGGCGGTGGTGCCCCAGGTGCCGCAGATCATGCCATCCACGTCACCCTTGTGCAGCAGCATGGCGCCGATCAGCGAGAGGCGCCGGCGCATTTCGACTTTGGCGACTTGCACTGTGACGCCCTTGCGTTCTGTCATGCGGTGGTAGGTTTGCCAGAAATCGCGGTAACGGTCGTCGTGCTCGACGTTGACGATGTCGTAGTCCAGCCCTTCCTTCAAACGCAGCCCGAATTATTCTATACGTAGCGCGATCACCGCCGGGCGGCCGATCAGGGTGGGGCGGGCGACCATTTCGTCGACCACGATCTGCGCCGCACGCAACACGCGTTCTTCTTCACCTTCGCTGTAAGCCACGCGTTTTTTCAGCGCCTTGCGCGCGGCGTTGAAGATCGGTTTCATCGTCGTGCCCGAGGCGTAGACAAAACTTTGCAGCTTTTCCCGGTAAGCCTCCATGTCGGCGATCGGGCGCAGCGCCACGCCGCTGTCAAACGCCGCCTTGGCCACGGCCGGGGCGATTTTCATCATCAGGCGCGGATCGAACGGTTTCGGAATCAGGTATTCGGGACCGAAGGCGAGCTGGTGCCCGGCGTAGGCGGCCGCCACCACTTCACTTTGCTCGGCCTGCGCCAGTTCGGCGATGGCGTAGACCGCCGCAATTTCCATCTCGACCGTGATGGTCGAGGCGCCTGCGTCCAGCGCGCCCCGGAAGATGTAGGGGAAACAAAGAACGTTGTTGACCTGGTTCGGGTAGTCGGTGCGGCCGGTGGCCACGATGGCATCGCCGCGCACGGCCTTCACGTCTTCCGGGTCGATCTCGGGATTGGGATTGGCCAGCGCCAGGATCACCGGGTTGGCGGCCATTTTGGCCACCATCTCCTTTTTCAACACTCCGCCAGCGGAGAGGCCAAGGAACACGTCCGCGCCCTCAATAATTTCGCCCAAAGTCCGCGCCGGGGTTTTTTGCGCAAAGACGATCTTGTCGTCGTCCATCAGCTCGGTGCGGCCTTCATAGACCACCCCCGCCAGGTCGGTCACAAAGATGTTTTCGCGCGGCAGGCCGATCTTGACCAAGAGCCCAAGGCAAGCCAGCGCCGCGGCGCCCGCGCCCGAGGTGACGAGCTTGACCTTCTTGATGTCCTTGCCGGTGACCTTGAGGCCGTTCAGGATCGCCGCGCCCACCACAATCGCCGTGCCGTGCTGGTCGTCGTGGAAGACCGGGATCTTCATGCGTTCACGCAGTTTTCGCTCGACGTAAAAACAGTCCGGCGCCTTGATGTCTTCCAGGTTGATGCCGCCGAAGGTGGGCTCCAGCGAGGCGATGATGTCGACCAGTTTGTCCAGGTCGTCGCGCTCGTTGATCTCCAGGTCAAAGACATCGATTCCGGCGAACTTCTTGAACAAGACGCCCTTGCCTTCCATCACCGGCTTGGCCGCGAGCGGGCCGATGTTGCCCAGGCCCAGCACCGCCGTGCCGTTGGTGATGACGGCAACCAGATTGCCGCGCGCGGTGTATTTGAAGGCGTTGTTCGGGTCTTTGACAATTTCTTCACACGGCGCGGCCACCCCGGGCGAATACGCCAGCGCCAGATCATGCTGGTTGACCAGCTGCTTGGTCGCGGCAATGGCTATTTTTCCGGGCGTCGGAAACTCGTGGTATTCCAGCGCGGAGCGGCGCAGTTCGTCCTGTTTCTGGGTGGCGTTGATGATTTCTTGGGGCATGGTTTGTCTCGGGCTGATCGGTCAACTGGCTTGATGCCAGTCCCTTCGGTTTTATGTCATTTGCAGGGTGCGGGATTGTAAAACTGATTAAGGATTTACCCCTAGTACCCCGACTCAGAAATTTCGAAACATGAAAGCGCGCTTTCGCTCCCAGGCCGGCGTTGCAAAGCCTTGCCATAGCCACAGCTATGGCGGCGTTTTGCGCCTTGGCCTGAGCGCGAAATCATCACTTTCATCTTGTTTCGAAATCTCTGAGCCGGGGCACTAGCCAATCCAAAGATCAATTTGCTGACACCCGGATGCTATATTACTAGTAGCAAACCATTCAACATATTCGTCGGCCTCGGGCCGGTTTATTTGTGAATTGTCTGACCATGCCTGCTCGGGCATGCTGGTCGCGCCAACCGGGCGCTTCGGCGGCTGCAACCGGGTCACCGCGCTCTGTGCGCGCACCGCCAAGCGCTTGTCAACTCAGGCGCTCAACACACCACACGGGTTTTTTCAAGCTCCAGGCGCACCGCCAGCAGGCGGCGGAACTGCAAGAGCGCGTTGTCCATGGCCAGCGGCAACATCGGCGCCGCCGGGTTGTTCTTGATGTTGTCATGTTGCGCGCCGATCATGTCGCGGTCTTCGTTGAAGGCGCCCACCAGGCTGTTGAAAATTGATTCCGTCACGGCCGCCGCGGCGGCGTCGTCCAGGCCACTTTTGAAGTGGGACTGCTGGAAAAAATAATGCGTTGACGTCCCGGTTTCAGGCGTCAGGGTCTGGCAGCTGTGCAGTTGCACGGCGCGGCGCAAGTCGGCTGGCGCGTCACTGGCAGGTCGGCCGCCGGAGTGCATCAACAAGGTGCCGGGCAATAAAAAGTCGTAGATGAACCAGCGGTCCAGCGGCTCGTCGAACTGGCGAAAACGCTGATAAAACGGCGGCGCGGGCACCTTGGGCACATGGCGCGTAACCTTGATGCCGTTTTGCAGCCCGCGCGCATCGAGCGATTTTTCGACCGTCGGCACGGCCTGGGCAATCATCGGGCTGCCGCCCAGCGTGCTGGCGTGCACGTAGCTCAGGTGCGAGAAGTCCAGCAGGTTGTCGCAAATCAGCAGGTAGGGCGTGTCGTAATGCAGGTACCCTGGCTTGTTTTGCCAGTCCGGGTGGTGGTTGCTGAAGTTGTCGGGCAACAGCGCCTCGTCGGCGATGGCCGGGTCGCCCATCCAGACGAACACCCACTTGTTTTTGACCGCCACCGGGTAGGTTTTGACGCGCGCTTTTTCGGGCACGATGGCGATGCCGGGCGCCTCGATGCACACGCCCTCGGGGTTGAACTTCAAGCCGTGGTAGCCGCACCGCACACAGTCGCCTTCGCGGCGGCCCCTGGACAGCGGCGCCGCGCGATGGCAGCAGCGGTCTTCCAGGGCCACCACGCGCTCAGCGCTGGCGCCACCGGCCAGGCGGTAAACCAGAATCGGCTCGCCCAAAACCGTTCGGTGGAACAGCTCGGGCGAATCGGCTGGCGGGATTTCGTGCGACCAGGCGATCACGTACCAGCAATCCCGCAACCAGGCGCTGTGGGAGCTCTGCTGCGCCACGCCAACCGCCTGGTTTGCCTTGATCGCCTGGATCAGCCGGATCGCCTTCAGCCGGTCATGGGATGAAGTTCAGCCCTTCAGGCAGCGGCAACACAATCGGCACTTCAAAGAAGGGGTTTGCCCCGTCCGGGTCGATCACCGTGGCACCGTTGGTGGCGAAGAAGATGGCAATCTGGGTTTGCGCCATCACGGCAAACTGCGCACCCGTGGCGCTGCCAATGTTGGTAAGGAAGGTATGCGGGTTTTTGCCAATCGCGCCAGCCGTTAGCGCATACGCCAGGTCGTGGCGGTAATAGGTGGTGCGGTCTTGCAGCGCGCCGGCGCGAATGATGGCCGAGGTGGTCGGGTTGGGCACCGTCTGGTCGCCCTTGGCGAACTGGATCAGCACCGGTTTGGCGGCATTGCCGCGCAGCGGGTCTTTGCGGATATAAGGCGCATAACTTACCGGGTTGCCGGTTTGTTGCACCCATTCGTTGCGCTCCATCACCGCCTGAATGGCGCTCGAACCGGGTACCACGTTGACCAGGGGCGGCAGGTCGCGCAGGGGAATGTTTTCAAAAAAGTTGAAGGGGAAGGGCAAACTCGCCGTTGCGGGAAGATTGAGCAAAGGCGGCTGGCGCGCCGCCAAACCCAGGCCCGAAAGGCCGCGGAAAACGCCCAGGCGCGCCACTTCTGTGATCGAGCCGCCTGGCACGTTGGGCACGCCGGCCTTGATGGCGCCGTCGATCCCCAGGAGGATGGCGCCGTAGATGCCGCCGAACGATTGGCCCGAGTAATAGATGCGGTCCTTGTCCAGATCGACACTGCCGTCGCCCTCGACGTCAATACCGACCTCGATCTGGCGCACCAGTTGCATCAGGTCAACCACGGTCTGGCGCAAGCCGTCGCGGCTGCTGATGATGCTGTTGGCGCCAATCGCGCCGACGCCTTCGGTCGAGCCGATGGCGCCGTTGCCGTCCTGGTCAAAGCCGCGCCCGCCGGCGGGCACCACCACGGGCGCAGCGCCCGCGGGAAACACGTTGAGCGATCCCAAAGCGCCGCCGCCATGGCCGACCACGTTGATGGCGATGGTGGCGATGCCTTTGGAGGCAAACACCGAAGCGACGGTCCAGGGCGCGCCGTACATGCTGTCGGTGAAGCCGTGGCCAAAAATCGCCACGGGCCAGCCGCCAGCGGGCTTGGGGCCGCTGGGCAAGAAGAGCTCAAACACCAGCTCGTTGGTCGATTGCACAGCCGGTTGCCCCGACAACGTGCCGGTAGCCGGTATGTACACCGCCGCGTTCAGGTAGTTGGGTGAGCGGTACTTGCCAAACGCCACGCGACCGACCGCGCCGGCCACCACTTGCAGTGCCGGTGTGGGCAGGAAGGACGCGGTGAACACCGGCGCCGCTCCGGTTTGCCGCTGGAACTGGATGCCGGTCAGCCCCGCTACCGGGAACACGGCACGTGCGGCGCCGCCATTGCCGATCATGAAGTCGACCGGGGGGGGCGTGCTGCGGCCAATCTGGCGGTTGATTTTCGTCAGGTCGGCGCTGATGCTTTGGGTTGTGAAGACGCTGGTGGCTGCGATGCGGTGGCGCAGCGGGCGATGTGAGTTTTCAGCGTCGTTCAAGTCGCGGCGGTAAGCCATCAGGCTGTCGTCGCGGTCACTGTCACGGTCGTTATCGCGACCTTCATCGCGGTCGCCGCGCTCACCCCGAAAACGGCCGTTGCGCGCCACTTCAATCGGGTCGCCGGCAGCGTCTTTGACGCCATTGGTGACCACCACCAGGTAACGCGTGTGTTGGTTCAACAACTCGTTGGATTCGACCACCAGGGTCTTGGTGGCTGGCTCCCAGGAGATCTGGTTGATGCCGACGCGTTGGCCGGCGCCGTTGCCGCTGCGGGTGTCGCCCAGGTTGATCAGGTACACCGTGTCGCTGCTGACGCTGGTCAGGCTGATGTCGCCATTGAACGGGATCGTGATGCGCGGCTGCGTGTTGAAGCCGTCAAGCGTGTTGATGACGTCAATATCGGCGCAATCGGAGATTTGCACCGCGCAATTGGGTTTGGGCAGGTTCACCCGCTTGTGGGTGAGCTGGCTCCAGTCGGGCAGGGTGAAACGATCACTGGGGAATGGGCTGCCGCCGGGGCTTGCAAAATCGAATTTGACGCTGACCCCTGCGGCCATTGCCAGCATCGGCAGCGCCGTCACCAGCGCAGTGGCGGCCCAGCGGCGCATTCGGGCCGGGTGCCCGCCAGACGGAGAACCCGCAAGGGCACTGGGGGCAGGACGGGTGGCGGGGCACTGAAGAAACGGCATGGGGGAGCTCCTGGGTGGATGGAAACGGCTGGACTGAAATCATCGGGGCGGGCGGCGGGGTGGCGTCAGCAGGCCCGCGTTGTGCCCCTGCGCAAGTTGTATCGCACTGCAACAGGCAGGTCAATAGAGCGAATACCCGCCATCGATCAAAAATGAGTCGCCAGTGTGATAGCTCGAGGCCGAACTCATCAAATACACCGCAATGCCGCCAAAATCGGCAGGCGTGCCCCAGCGCCGCACTGGAATGCGCGGCAAAACGTTGGCCTGGAACTTCGGGTTGGCGGTGGCGTTGGCTGTCATGTCGGTTTCGATCCAGCCCGGCAGCACCGCGTTGGCGCGGATGCCGTAACGCGCCAGCTCCACCGCCAGGCCGCGCACCATCGAGACCATGCCGCCTTTGGTGGCGCCGTAATGCTCGGAGCGCGCCGCGCCGTGCAGGGCGGCGAGGGAGGCCGTGCCCACCAGGGCGCCACCGGCCCAGGAGCTGCCTTTGGCATCGGCAGATTTGGCGCGCTCGACCATGTGTTTCGCGGCCGCGCGAAAGGTGTAAAAAGCGCCGTCCAGGTTGACGCGCATGACGCGGCGCCACTCGTCGCTGTCCATGTCGATGAAGGCCGCGCCGCCACGGCCGCTGACGCCGGCATTGGCAAAACAGGCGTCGACGCGGCCCATCGCTGCGACGGTGGCGGCAAAGGTGGCGTCAACAGCGGCTTCGTCGCCAACGTCACAAACAAAGGTTTCAACGCGCCGCCCCCACTTGGCCAGCGCCGCTTTGGCCGCCGTGTTTTTGCCGGCGTTGGTGCCCCAGATCGCCAGGTCTGCCCCGGCGGCAGCCACGGCCTGCGCGAACCCCAGGCCAATGCCGCTGTTGCCACCGGTAATGAGGGCCACCTGGCCAGTGAGGTCAAAAGCTTGGTAAGTCATGGCGGCCTCATAGCGGTTAGACAAGGGGTTGAACAATCGGTGGGCAAGGTGCGCAGTGTGCCCCATTCAGGGTTTCCAGGGCGCCACAATGTGCCGCAATTCGGAGCTGCGGTAGCGACGGCCTGCGGCGAAGGTTTTGCGGCAGGCGCGTTGTCCTTAAAATATCAGGCATGAATATTTTTTGTGTAACAGTTTTCCTTATAGGCCGTCTAATAATAATGATTATTAGCTATTGTAAAAATATCTAAATTGATTATTTATTTAACTAAAAAAAGTAATAAATATCTAATCAACGCCGATTTTCTCTTTTTGGCGACTTATTGGGCGATTTGTTTCGTGGCAAAGTGGGGCCGCCGGTGGCGACTTCCCCCAAAGCGCCCTCAAATCTCGATAGCTTCAAAATCTGCCTTGGCCACGCCGCAGTCCGGGCAGGCCCAGCTGGCGGGCACATCGGCCCATTTGGTGCCAGCGGCAATGCCGTCTTCAGGCCGGCCGGTGGCTTCGTCGTAAACAAAGCCACAAACGATGCAGATGTAGGTTTTCATGATGATTCAGCGATTGAGACAAATGGTTGGTGGGCAACCAGCACCCTGGGCGCAACGCCGTGACATGCTAACCGCCGCAACGTTTATTGCGCCTGCAAGTTGATAGATTTGGCCATCGCCGCACCAGCGGCCGCTTCTTTTTTGTAGAAGCTGTCCAGTTGCGGCAGGCTCATGGGTTCAGCGATCACGGTACCGGCGGCCTCAATGGTCTTGCGCAACTCGGGATTGGCCAGAGCCGCGTAGGTCGCCTTGTGAATAGTGGCCACTTGGGCATCCGGCGTTTTGGCGCTGGCCTGGATGCCGATCCAGATGCTAAACTGGTAGTCTTCAAAACCTTTGGTGGCGTGCGCGGGCGCCAGTTTGGGCAGGCGGGCGATGGATTGTGGCGAGGCCACCGCAAGCGCCTTGATCTGGCCGCCGTCAATCGCGCCGAGCACCGGGCCGACCAGGGGCACAACGGCAAAGTCGATCACGCCGCCCATCAAGTCTTTAAGGTAGGGCGCCAGGCCGTTGTAGGGCGCATGCAGACCTTTGGCGCCGGCCGTTTGCAGGGCCTTTTCAGCCATCAGGTGGTACAGCGAGCCGACGCCCGTGGAGCCAAAACTCAGCGGTTTGTCGGCTTTTTTGGCCAGCGCCACAAATTCTTCCAGCGTGTTGACTCCCAGGTCTTTTCTGACGGCGATGGCGATCGGCGTGTGGCCCACCAGGGCGGCCATGCGCATGTCTTCAGGCTTGTTTTTTGCAGCAGCAATACCCAGGGGGGTGTAGATCAGCTCCAGCGGCGAGCCGGCCAGAATGGTGTAGCCATCGGGTGTGGCATTGGCGGCCTTGAGCACGCCCAGCGAGCCGCCCACACCCACCACATTTTCCACGATGATCGGCTGGCCCAGGGTTTCATTCAGGCCTTTGCCCACCGCGCGGCCCAGCACGTCCGAGCCGCCGCCAGGGGGAAAGGC
>JANNYX010000011.1:0-1766 GCA_031410295.1 Rhodoferax sp. | reverse complement strand
TGGACGACAAGAACGACCGCAAGACGGCGGGCGACAACACCAAAACCCTGCTGGAAAACAAAAACCTGGTGGCCCTGTTTGGTTACGCCTCAGCCACCTTGAGCCTGGACGCGATTCCCCAAGCAGAAACCAGAGAAGTCGCCTTCTTCGCGCCGTTCTCCGGCGCCAATCCGGTGCGCGGGAAAAGCCCGGTGCTGTTTACGGCCCGCGCGTCTTACGGCGAAGAGATGGAGAAGATCCTCAATTTCTGGACCAGCCTGGGTCTGAAAAAAGTGACCGTGGTCCACTATGACGACGAAGTCGGCAAGCAGAACCTGGAAGTTGTCACGCAGTACCTGAAAAAAGTCAACCTGGAACCCAAAGCGTATTCACTCAAACGCAATGCCACCATTGGCAAGCCAGACATCGACGCCCTGGTTGCGCAGCAGCCCGAGGTGATATTGAACACCGTGCTCTCGGGCGCCGCGGCTGACCTGCAAAAAGGCCTGGTCGGTATGGGCCGGGTGGTGCCGATGTCGAGCATTTCATTCATCGGGGCGGACCAGTTCGTCAAGGCTGTCGGTGAAGCGGGTGCGGGTGTGTCGATCACGCAGGTCGTGCCCAATCCAAATGCCCAAATCCCGGTCGTGCGTGAATGCGCCAAAGCGCTGGAGGCCAGCGGCGTCAAAGTCGCCATGAACACGACCCACCTGGAGGCGTGTTTTGCCGCGAAAATTTTGATTGAAGGCCTGCGCCGAGCCAAAACACCCGTCACTGCCAAAGGAGTGCTTGATGCGCTCAACAACTTGGGCAGCTACGACTTAGGCGGCCACAAGGTAGCGTATTCACCTGGCAACCACCATGGCAGCCAGTTTGTCGAGCTGGCGCGTGTCACCCGTGAAGGGCGTTTGTTGACGCGATAAGAGGTGCTGAACTGGGGCCGATGGCGCGCCTGTGGGCGCCAGTGACGCGGGATCGATTGACAGACAATGGGGCTTCTTTACGAGCCCCATTTTCATTTGCTTCAATTGATTTAATCGCGCCCGCACCATGACCCTGCACCTCGCCTCGCGCCTCAAAAATGTCGAAACTTCCGCCATCCGCGAACTCTTCAAACTGCTGGGCAAACCCGGCATCATCAGTTTTGCCGGCGGTTTTCCTGACCCGGCGATGTTTGACCTCGAAGGCATTCAACAAGCCACCCATGACGTGCTGCACGGCCCCGCTGCGGGTCAGGTGCTGCAATACGGCGCCACCGAAGGCTGGAACCCGCTGCGCGAGGCGCTGAGCGCCCACATGGCGAGCAAAGGCATTGCCGCCAAGCCCGAAGAAATTATTTGCACCACCGGCAGCCAGCAGGCGCTGGATTTGATCGGCAAAACCATGATCAACCCGGGCGACAAGGTCATCATGGAAGGCCCCACCTTTCTCGCCACGATCCAGTGCTTTCGCCTCTATGGCGCGGAGGTGGTCAGCGCGCCAATAGACGCCGACGGCGTGAAGGTCGATGTGCTGGAGCAGCTCATCATCGAACACAAGCCGAGGTTCATCTACCTCATCCCCACCTTCGGCAACCCCAGCGGCGCCTTGCTCAGCCTCGCGCGGCGTAAATGCGTGCTGGAATTGGCCGTGAAATACCAGGTGCTGGTGGTCGAAGACGACCCCTACAGCGAGCTGTATTTTGGCAAAGCGCCGCCACCGCCCAGCATGATGAGCCTGAGCAAAGACGTGACCGGCTCGCGCGAGTGGCTGGTGTACTGCGGCAGCTTCAGCAAAGTCTTGAGTCC
>JANNYX010000010.1:0-2151 GCA_031410295.1 Rhodoferax sp. | reverse complement strand
CCAAAACCTTCGTCAAAAACGAGACCTGGCAAGTGCCTTCGCTTTACCGCGTCAAGACCATGCAGTTCAGCGCCGACCCGGTCTTTCGCACCGACCCGAACCTGAAATACGTCGAAGCCAAACGTGCCGCGCAATGGCAATCCCTGGCCGAGCAATACACGCGCACCATCCCGCCCGACGTTGACGCCGTGTTCCGCAAATTTTTTGACTACCAGGTGTTATTGCTGCAAACCATGCGCCGTGAAAAAGTCAGGATGCTGACCGGCTCCGACATGACCGGCATCTGGTGCGTCCCGGGTTTTTCGCTGCAGGAAGAATTCAAAATCCTCGCCCAGGTCGGCTTCACGCCGCTGGAGATTCTGCAGATGACGACCCTGAACGCCGCAGAGTTTTTAAGACGCACTGACATGGGCGCTGTGGAAGAAGGCAAAAACGCCGACCTGGTACTGCTGGACGCCAACCCGATGCTGGATGCCGCAAACCTCAACAAGATTTGGGGCGTGGTTTTGAAGGGCCGCTACCAGTCCAGGGCCGCGTTGCAGAAAATGCTCGATGACACCGCGGCTGCTTACAAATAGATAGCAGACTACTGAATAAGTACGACGGCCTTAGCCGGTTTTTTTATTCAGTCGATGGTCGCGGGCGGAAAAGCGCCATCACGCCAGCGCATTTCGCAGTTCAGCCGCGCACAGACGCACCGCAGCGTTCGCTTCTTCGATCACGCGCCCCATGGTGATGAAGCCGTGAATCTGCCGCTCGAATGAAATGTGGGTGGCCAGGTTGCCGGCCTCGCTGAGTTTCTGCGCGTAGGCGATGCCCTCGTCGCGCAGCGGGTCAAACCCTGCCGTCAGCACCAGCGCGGGCGGCAGGCCGGCATGGCTGGCGGCCAACAGTGGCGAAGCACGCCAGTCGAGGTAATGGGCACGGTCGGGAATGTAGTGGTCCATGAAGTAGTCCATGGTGTCGGTGGTCAACATGTAGCCCTGCCCGTTGCGCGTGTGTGACTCGGCCTGGCGGCGGATGTCGGTGGCGGGGTAGATCAACAGCTGGAAGCGGATCGGCAGTGCAGCGTCGCCCACTCCCTCCGGCGCCCCGTCCCGCGCCCTGTCCCGCGCCTCGTCCCGCGCCCCGTCCCCCCGCGCAATCAGCGCGACCACCGCAGCGAGGTTGCCGCCAGCGCTGTCGCCGCCCACCGCGAGGCGCGCGCTGTCTAGTCCGAGCGCGGCCGCCTGATCGCGCACCCAGCGGGTGGCGGCATAACAATCGTCCACCGCGCAAGGGAAACCGCTCTCCGGGCCCATGCGGTAATCCACCGCGACCACGGCCGAGCCGGACTGGTTGGCCAGCTGGCGGCACAACACATCATGCGTGTCGAGGTCACCGATGACAAAGCCGCCGCCGTGAAAATACACCAGCACCGGCAACCGGTTGCCTGATGTGGTCCCGGTGGAAACCAACGGTTTGTAAAGCCGCAGCGGGATCGCGCCATGCGGCCCGGGCGCCTGTAGGTCCTGCACGAGCGCCACTGGCGGGGCGTCAGGCTGGGTGAAGAAGCGCCGCTCGCGGTACATGCTGCGCGCCTCGGCGGGCGAGAGAGTGTGCACCGGCGGCACGCCACGCTGCTCAATGAAATCCAGCAAGGCGCGGGCTTGGGGGTGCAACATGGAAGCTCCTATTTATATAGCAAACTACTGAATATATTCGACGGCCTATTGCCAATTTAATCAAGCGTTTTTGAAAAAATGGGCGTGCAGCCAGTTTAGCGGCCCCTGCGCGTTGTCACCGCCTCGGACAAGATATCCAACACCTTGAGCGAGTCGTCCCAGCCGAGACAGGCGTCGGTGATGCTTTGGCCGTAGGCCAGCTTGGCCGAATCGTCCTGCCCGGGCGTGAATTTCTGCGCTCCGCCATTGAGGTGGCTCTCCACCATCACTCCAAAAATATGGCGCGACCCCCCTTGGGTCTGTGCGGCAATGTCCCGCGCCACATCGACTTGCCGTTCATGCTGCTTGGAGGAGTTGGCGTGGCTGCAGTCGACCATCAGTGAAGGCAGCAGTTTGGCTTTGCTCAACTCGGCGCAGGCGGCGGCCACACTGGCCGCGTCGTAGTTGGGCGTTTTTCCGCCGCGCAGAATCACGTGGCAGTCCTTGT
>JANNYX010000009.1:0-12086 GCA_031410295.1 Rhodoferax sp. | reverse complement strand
GCCCCTCAACACTGACCCAAAGGACCCCCATGCCCACGTACCACATTGAAATGTTGGAAGGCCGCAGCCACGAACAGAAGAAAAAACTGGTCGAAGAGATCACCCGCGTCACAGCGGACGTGTTGCAGGTCAAACCCGAGTCGGTGGACATCCTCATCACCGATGTGAAACGCGAGAACTGGGCCACGGGCGGCATTTTGTGGTCAGAGCCGCGCCCTTGATCACCGCCAGGGCGCCCCCAGTATGCTATTAATATAGTAGCAAACAATGCACTATTTATGACGGCCTGTTTCTGTTTTTCCTTGTAACTTTTTAAATCGACCCGCCCAGCCTCTTTTTTGACCCTTGCTAAACCACGCCATGTGCCAACTTCTCGGAATGAACAGCCGCCTGCCTGCTGCGCTGCACCTGAGTTTTACCGGGTTTGCACAACGCGGCGGCGCCACCGACCACCATGGCGACGGCTGGGGCATGGCGTTTTTCGAGAGTGAAGGCGACCTGCCGGGCAAAGGCATTCGTTATTTCATCGACAAGCAAAGTGCCGCCGCCTCACCCATCGCGCAGATGTTGCGCAACTACCCGGTGAAAAGCCACAACGTGGTGGCCCATGTGCGCAAAGCCACGGTGGGCGCGGTGAAGCTGGAGAACAGCCACCCTTTTGTGCGCGAGCTCTGGGGGCGCTACTGGGTGTTTGCCCACAACGGTGACTTGAAAAACTTCAGCCCGGGCCTGCACGGCAGCTTTCGCCCGGTCGGCGACACCGACAGCGAGCTGGCCTTTTGCTGGCTGATGCAGGAACTGGCCAAGTCGCATTACAACGTGCCCAGTGTGGCCGAGTTGTCGTTGACGCTGCAGGAACTGGTGCCGCAAATCGCCCGTTACGGCACTTTCAATTTCCTGCTCTCCAATGGGCAGGCGCTGTGGGCGCATGCCAGCACCCGGTTGTTTTACCTGGTGCGCCAATTCCCGTTTGGCGAAGTGCATTTGAAGGACGAAGACTTGCGTGTCGACCTGGCGGCGCTTAACGGCCCAGAAGACCGCATATGTATTGTGGTGACCGAGCCGCTGACGACCAATGAAGCCTGGGCGGCGTTCGCGCACGGTGAACTAAAGGTGTTTGTGGACGGCGCGCCGCTTTAACGTAGCCCCCACGCTCCACCGCTTCGCGGGTCGCTGCCCCCCGAGGGGGCTAATTTTTGGCTTCGCCACTCTTCGAGAACTTGGGGCGGCCCTGCGAAAAATTGCCGCTTTTCCCGTTCCTAGAGCAATGCTTCGAGCGCCTCCAGAAACAACGCTGGCACGTCACAACCGGTCTGGTCGGTGATCTCCTGAAAACACGTCGGGCTGGTGACGTTGATCTCGGTGAGTGAATCGCCAATGATGTCCAGGCCGACCAGCAACAGGCCCCGCGCCGCCAAAATCGGCCCCAGCGCTTCGGCGATCTCGCGGTCGCGCGTGCTCAAGGGCTGCGCCACCCCTTTGCCGCCCACCGCCAGATTGCCGCGCACTTCATTGCCTTGCGGAATGCGTGCCAGGCAATACGGCACCGGTTTGCCGCCAATCACCAACACGCGTTTGTCACCTTCTGCGATGGCCGGCAAGAACTTCTGCACCATGAGGGTCTGGGTGCCGTCTTTGTTCAGCGTTTCGATGATGACGCCCAAATTCAGGCCGTCTTCTTTCACCCGAAAAATGCCCATGCCGCCCATGCCATCCAGCGGCTTCAAAATGATGTCACGGTGTTCGGCATGGAAAGCACGGATGTCGTCAGGGGATCGGCTTACCAGGGTCGGGCCGATGAATTGTGGAAACTCCAGGATGGCCAGTTTTTCCGGGTGATCGCGCAGGGCGGCCGGTTGGTTGAAGACCCTGGCGCCTTCGCGCTCGGCCTGGCTGAGCAGGTGGGTGGCGTAGAAATATTCGCTGTCAAAAGGCGGATCTTTGCGCATCACGACGGCGCCAAAGTTTTTCAGCGCGGTGCGCTCGGTGGCGGTGGTGTGGTACCAGGCGGCCCCATCGGACTTGTCAGCGGTGAGGGTAATCGCCTGCACGTCAGCCTGCACCACACCGCCCTGAGCCCAGGAGATGGCGCGCTGCTCGCAGGCGAACAGGGCGTGGCCGCGCCGCTGGGCCTCGCGCATCATCGAAAACGTGGTGTCCTTGTAGATCTTGAAGGAATCCAGCGGGTCGGCGACGAAGAGCAGGTTCATATTTCAATCTTGGAGCCGAGTTCTACCACCGCATTGTTGGGCAGTTTCAGGAAGTCGGCAGCGCCACTGGCATTGTGGTGCATTTGCGCGAATATTTTCTCGCGCCATTGCGACATGCCGCCGCCCATGGTGGGGATGACGGTGTCGCGTGACAGAAAGTAACTTGTCGTCATGTCTTCGAGTTCGCAGCCTCGGCCCCGGATTTCCCGCAGGGCCTTGGGCAGGTCCAGATCATTTTTGAAGCCGTAGTGCACCATCACTTGCCAGCAGTCATGCCCGAGTGCTTCGATCTCCAGGCGTTTGTCAAGGCCGATCCACGGCACTTCGTGGTTGCGCACCGTGACAAACAGGTTGTGCTCATGCAAGACCTTGTTGTGTTTGAGGTTGTGCAACAGGGCATTGGGCACCGTGCCGCGCTCCGCCGTGAGAAAAACAGCGGTGCCATCGACACGCATCGGCGGGCTGACAAACACTGCCTCCAGGAAACTGTTGAGGTCAATCGCGTCGGTACGCAGCTTGACCGACAGCATGTGCCGTCCTTCCTTCCAGGTCACCATCAGGGTGAAGACAGCGCCGCCAATCATGAGCGGGAACCAGCCGCCTTCAAACAACTTGAGCAGGTTGGAGTCCCAAAAAGCCAGGTCCACGATGAAGAAGAAACCGGTGGCGCCAATGCACAGGATCAGCGGGTACTTCCAGTGGTAACGGATGACAAAAAAGGTCAGGATGGTGGTGATCAACATGTCGGTGCAAACCGCAATGCCATAAGCCGCCGCCAGATTGCTGGACGAGCGGAACATCACTACGGCCAGCACAATCGCCACAAACAGGCCCCAGTTGACCAGCGGCAGATAGATCTGCCCGGTGTCCTTCACACTGGTGTGCATGATTTGCAGGCGTGGCAGGTACCCCAGCTGGATCACCTGTTTGGTCACGGAAAACGCGCCGGAAATCAGCGCCTGCGAGGCGATGACGGTCGCCATCGTGGCCAGAATCACCAACGGCACCAGGGCCCACTCCGGCGCCATCAGGTAAAACGGATTTTTCACCGCGGCGGGAGTCGTCAAGAGCAGCGCACCTTGGCCAAAATAATTGAGGGTGAGCGCGGGCATGACCACCGAAAACCAGGCCAGGCGAATCGGTTTTTTGCCAAAGTGTCCCATGTCCGCGTACAGGGCTTCGGCACCGGTCACGCACAACACCACGGCGCCCAAAATGATGAATGTGGTGCCGGGCTGCCACCACATGAAGCGCAGCGCGTAATAAGGATTGAGCGCCAGCAGAATCACCGGGTTAGCCCATATATGCACGATGCCCAGCCAGGCGATGACGACAAACCAGACCACCGTGATCGGGCCGAAAAACTTGCCAATGCCGCTGGTGCCGCGTTTTTGCACAGCAAAGAGACCAAACAGGATCACCAGCGTCAACGGGATCACATAGGTCTTGAAGACGGGCGAGACAATTTCCAGACCTTCAACTGCCGACAGGACTGAAATGGCCGGCGTGATCACGCCATCGCCATAAAACAGGCAGGTGCCAAATATGCCGATGATCAGCAGCACCCGGCGCAGTCGCGGGCTGCCTTTGACGGCCTGTGACGCCAGCGCCAGCATCGCCACCAGGCCACCCTCGCCGTTGTTGTCGGCGCGCAGGACCAGGGCCACGTATTTGATGGAAACAATGACCGTCAGCGTCCAGAAGAAGATCGACAGGATGCCGTAAACGTTGTCGGGGGTGAGGGCGACGTGGCCCGATCCAAACACTTCCTTGACGGCATACAGCACACTGGTGCCGATGTCACCGTAAACCACGCCGATGGCGCCCAGCGTTAAAGCTGCGAGAGACGATTTGGAAGCTGCCACGCGTTGATCCGGTCTTCGCCTAAGGTGTCAAAGGGGCCGGATTCCGATTCATGAGGGAAAGCCATTGTGCGCCTGTTGCAACATATGGCAACGCAATCGCTGGTCTAAAAAATCACAATATGAAATTATGTTGCGGCGCAGCAACTCGATTTGCAAAGGCTGGTTTAATCCGAGTTTGGCCACCCGGTGTAATAAACGCCGGCGCTGGAAAACCCATCAAATCGCCCGATTGCGCCGAACTGGTTTGGCATCAAGCATACAACTCCGCTTCCGGGTCGGTACTTTCCATCTCATAACTTGCGGCCACCAGCGCCAGCCGGGCGATCACCCCATACATGTAAAAACGGTTGGGCGCACTGGCGCCAGGTTTTGACCCGAGTTGAGGTAAGTGCGCACTCTCAGCAAAAGCCAGAGGGACAAAGCGTGAACCTGGTGCGCTTAATGCGTCATCAGCGGCGCGGTCGGCGTGGATGCGATAAACGCCACCGACCACGTAACGGTCCATCATGTAAACCACCGGCTCGGCCACCGCCGAATTCATGCGCTCGTTGGTCAACACACCTTCCTGCACGATCAGGTTGTTCACAGCGCCATCTGCCCCCACACCCTTCGCAATTGCGCCCGTGAACGTGGCCAGTTTGCCGGCCACCGACAGGTCGCGTGCATCCCGAACCATCACCAGGGCCGGACCGCTGTTGTCCGCGTTGCATTTCCCGTCGTCCGACTTGACCACAACAAATGGCCGCTCGTTGATGCCGTATTCCTTGTATTTGCGCCGGATCTTGCCCAAAACCGAGTCGACGTGGGTGGCGAGTTCGTCAACACCGGCAGGTTTTGCAAGCCTGATTTCTTCGCATTTCTCAAACAGGGGGTTGATCAACCAGTGGTCGATACCAATCAGCTTGCCGAATCGTTTAGCGACTTCTTCATAACTCCTGAAATGGTTGCTCTTGCGCCGCACCGTCCAGCCCGCGTGCAAGGGTGGCAGCAGAAACTGCTCGTGGATGTCTTCCAGGATGCCCGGCAGGCCGGCGCTCAAATCGTTGTTGAGCAAAATCGTGCAAGGGTCGAAATCCTTGAGGCCAAGGCGGCCGCGGCCGCCGGTTTTTTTGCGGATCACCGGCTCCAGCGTCACCGACTGGCCATCGGGCAAGGCAATCGTGGTGGGTTTCTTGACGTCGGGGCTGATCGACCCGACCCGGACATTCAACCCCGCCATGCGGAAAATGTGCTGCAAGCGGGCCACGTTGCTGAGGTAAAAGGTGCAACGCGGCTGGTTCTCCGGGATCAGCAGCAAATTGCGCGCTTCAGGGCAGATTTTTTCGATGGCCGCCATCGCCGCCTGGACCGCCAGCGGCACCATCGCCGGCGCCAGGTTTTGCCAGCCAACCGGGAAGAGGTTGGTGTCCACCGGCGCCAGCTTGAAGCCGGCGTTGCGGATGTCGACCGAGCTGTAGAACGGCGGTGTGTGCTCCATCCACTCCAGGCGAAACCAGCGCTCGATGGCGGGCATGGAATCGAGGACGCGCTGCTCGAGTTCGTTGATCGGACCGGTGAGCGCAGTGACGAGATGGGGGACCATACGGGCTTGGAGTGGGTGATTTTCTTCGGGGCGGTGGTCTTGGCCGTCAAGTTTATGAGTTGGGGCCCGGATGAAAAGTTGCAAGGTGCAACGCCCTCATTGAACCCGTAGGCACTCAATTTTCCTCGCGGACACTCAGGCGCGCAACTCCCCGTTGCCCAAAACAACGTATTTCAAGGAGGTCAACCCCTCAATGCCGACCGGCCCGCGGGCGTGGAACTTGTCGGTCGATATGCCGATTTCGGCGCCCAGACCGAATTCGAAGCCATCGGCAAAACGGGTGCTGGCGTTGACCATGACGCTGGCCGAGTCAACTTCACGCAAAAACGCCTGCGCATGTTGGTGGTCGCGCGTGATGATGGCGTCAGTATGGTGTGACGAGTATTTGTTGATGTGCCAGATCGCTTCATCCACCCCTGCCACCACTTTGACGCTGATGACGGCCGCCAGGTATTCCTCGTACCAGTCCTGCTCGCTGGCCGCCTGCAAATTCGCGCCCGGCAATTCTCCGGTTTTCTCCAAACCACGAAGGATTTCAAGCGCCTCGGCATCACAGCGCATCTCGACACCCTTGGCTGCAAAAATGGCGGCGATCTGCGGCAGAAAATCGGTTGCCACGCTGCGCGCCACAAGCAGGCCTTCCATCGCGTTGCAGGGGCTGTATTTGTTGGTTTTGGCGTTGTCCGCGACCGCCACCGCCATCGCCATGTCACACGGGTCGTCCACATACACGTGGCAATTGCCGTCCAGGTGCTTGATGACGGGCACCTTGGCATCGCGGCTGATTCTCTCGATCAGCCCCTTGCCACCGCGCGGAATAATGACGTCGACATACTGCGGCATGGCAATCAGGTGGCCCACCGCCTCGCGGTCGGTGCTTTGCACCAACTGCACGGCGTCCATCGGCAAGCCACTGGACTGCAAGGCCAGCTGTACCAGCTCTGCCAAGGCCCGGTTGGACTCGATCGCCTCGCTGCCACCGCGCAGAATGCAGGCATTGCCGCTCTTGATCGACAGGCTCGCGGCCTCGATCGTCACGTTTGGGCGGCTTTCGAAAATCATGCCAAACACGCCAATCGGCACCCGCATCTGGCCCACGCGGATGCCGCTGGGTTGCTGCTTCATGCCGATGATCTCGCCAATCACATCCGGCATGGCCGCCAGCTGCTCGCAGCCCTGGGCACAGGTTTCGATGATTTTCGCGGTGAGTTTGAGCCGGTCAACCAGCGGTTCGGCCAGCCCCGCCTGCACCGCGCGCTGGATGTCTTTGGCATTTTCACTCTGCAGGCGCTCGACATTGGCACGGAGCAAC
This sequence comes from Rhodoferax sp., assembly GCA_031410295.1. Classification (GTDB taxonomy): domain Bacteria; phylum Pseudomonadota; class Gammaproteobacteria; order Burkholderiales; family Burkholderiaceae_C; genus JANYCG01. The sequence continues at coordinate 5,117 of JANNYX010000009.1, read as the reverse complement.
TCAGCCAGCGTTTTGAGCGCTTCATTTTTAGTCGCGGTCGACGCCCTTGCCATCAGGGCCGAAGCCGTTTTTGCCTGTTGACCCAGGGTTTGGGTGTAGTCCGCCATGGCCGACACCGGCGCCTTGCCGCGCGGCTCAGGCCCGCCTTCGAAGGCTTGCGCCGCTGGCGACGCAGCCGGCAGAATGGCCTTTTTTTTGACGTGCGAGTTCATCTGGGCATTTTCACTGAATTCCGGCCATTTTGGCGGTTGGCAGGGCGCATTCCCGGCACATCATCATGGCCAAACGGTGCAATGCCTGCCAGGGGTTTGCGGGCCAATCGGGCTGTTTGAGACCTTTGACAATACCATCGACCTGATGCGCCGCGTGCAGCAGGCGCAAGACAGCCGCCTCTGACAGGCCTGGCAAAACACGTTCAAACAAACGCTCCTTCACCCCCCACACGCGTTGCTCGCGCAGGGCCAGGGGCAGCGGGCGGCCTTGGGCCATCGCGTCCTTGACACGTTTGAGCGCCCGAATATCCTCGCACAGGGCCCAATGCACCAACACCTCGGCTTCACCCTCCGCCTGCAGGCCGTCCAGCATGCGTTGCACCCGTTTTGCCTGCCCGGCCAGCACCGCTTCCGCAAGCTTGAAAACGTCATATCGCGCAACGTTCAGGACAGCGCTTTCAACCTGGTCAAAACTCAAAACCGCCGGCGCGCCAAACAACAGCGCCAGCTTCTGGATCTCCTGGTGCGCCGCCAGCAAATTGCCTTCCACGCGATCGGCAAAAAATTGCAGTGTGCGCTGGCCCGCTTCGCCATCGGCAACCCGCTGGCCATTGCGCGCCAGCCGCTGTGCAATCCATTGCGGCAGCGCATGGCGCAGCACCGGCTCGACAGCCAGCGTCATGCCGTGGTGTTCCAGGGCGGTGAACCAGCCGCTGGTGCGGGTCATTTTGTCCAGGCGCGGCAGCGTCACCAGCGTCAAGGTGGTGGAGTTGCCCGGCGCCTGTTCTGCCATTTGCTGCAGCGCCACGCTGCCGTCTTTGCCCGGTTTCCCGGACGGGATGCGGATCTCCACGATCTGTTTGTCGGCAAACAGGCTTAGGGAACCCGCAGCCGCCCGCACTTCGCTCCAGTCGAAATGCGCGCCAGACACGGTGTAACAACATCGCTCGGTGTACCCCTGCACACGGGCGCAGGCGCGAATCGCGTCGGCAGCCTCCTGGATCAACAGCGGCTCATCACCATGCAGGGTGTACAGGCTTTTGAGGCCCTTGCCCAAATGCCCAGCGAGCTCGGTGGCAGCAAGGTGCATGCGGGTAGGCCTGGCGCCCGTTCAGGTGATGGCTTGCACTGCCGCCAGCCGCCGCATCAGTTGCTGCACGATGTCGTTTTGCATGTCGCGGTAAAGCAGGCCTTCTTCAGCCTCTTTGGCCAACACCGCCGACTCGTTGAAACTGATGTCGCGCTGCTGCAGGATTTCCGTGTCGGCAATCAGTTCTTTGCCGCTGGCATTGCGCAGGCGGAATCTGACCCGGATGCGCAGCTGGAACTCGCGCACCTGGCCGGCCGAATTCACGCCGACGACGGTTTTTTCGCGTTGCTCGCTGAGGATGTCGATGGTGACATGGTTGATTGCGGCCGCCGGGTCCGCAGGCAGCTCGCGCACGCGGGCGCCCAAGGCCCGGCGCAAGTCGGTGGCCACTGGTCCGGCCTGAGGCGAGCGCACGGAGATGGTCTCGAATCCAAAGGCCTGCGCGCCGCGCATTTTGAAGCCGCATCCGGCCTGCAGCGCCACCACCGCAGCGACCAACCCTGCGGCAAGGCTTCGGCGGCGCATGGTAGGTTCAAGCGGATTCACAGCACCACGTTGACCAGGCGGCCGGGGACGACGATCACCCGTTTGATGGGGCCGCTGCCGACCTGTTTTTGCACCATCTCGCTGGCAAGCGCCGTTTTTTCGATCAACGTCTTCGAAGCGTGCGCAGGAATCAGGATGGAGCCCCGCAACTTGCCGTTGATTTGCAGCATCAGCTCGATTTCGTCCTGCTTCAACGCCGCCACATCCACCAGTGGCCAAGGTGCATCCAGAATATCACCCAGTTTTTTCTGATAACCAAGCTCGTTCCACAGGGCATGGGCAATGTGCGGCGTGGCCGGATACAGGCAACGCAACAAAATGCCAAAGCCCTCGGCCAGCGCCCAACCCGCGCCGTCAGAATCAAGGTCCTTGAAGTCTTCCAAGGCATTGATCATTTTCATGGCGCCGGAGACCACCGTGTTGTACTGCATGCGCTGGTAGTCGTAGTCAACCTGTTTGAGAACGGTGTGAATCTCCAGACGCAAAGCCTTCGCTGATTTGCCAAGGCTTGTACTTTTCAGCGCAGAGGCCGACAGAGAATCTACATAGTTTGCTATATATTTAGTAGCATTCAGTTTGTGCCCAAAATTCCAGACCCGGCGCAAGAAGCGGTAACTGCCCTCCACCGCTGCGTCGTTCCACTCGAGTGTGGCTTCCGGAGGCGCAGTGAACATGGTGTAGAGCCGGGCGGTGTCGGCGCCGTATTTCTCGATCAGGTCCTGCGGGTCAACACCATTGTTTTTGCTCTTGCTCATGGTGCCCACGCCTTCGTAGGCGACGGCCGTGCCGGCTGGCAGATCACCAATGGCCGCCTTCAATTTGGCCCCCGTCACTTTTCCGGTGGAATCATGCACATCTTCGACGTCTGCGGGCCAAAAGTATTCAACACCGCCCTTGTCGCCTTTGTTTGAATAGATGTGGTTAAGCACCATGCCTTGCGTGAGCAACTTGGTGAAAGGTTCATCGACCTTGATGAGGTCCAAGTCGCGCATGACTTTGGTCCAGAACCGCGCGTACAACAAATGCAATATGGCGTGTTCAATGCCGCCAATGTACTGATCCATCGGCATCCAGTAGTTGGTACCTTGCCCGACCATGGCTTTGTCGCTGGGCGGGTCACCGGCGCGGCTTTGCTGCGCGTCGCAATAACGCATGAAATACCAGCTCGAATCGACAAAGGTGTCCATGGTGTCGGTTTCGCGCCGCGCTTGCTTGCCGCACACCGGGCAGACCACACCGGCGTGAAAACCCGCATGTCTATTCAGCGGATTGCCGCTGCCGTCTGGCACGCAGTCTTGCGGCAACACCACCGGAAGATCTTTTTCCGGCACCGGCACGGCGCCGTGTTCGCTGCAGTGGATGATCGGAATCGGTGTGCCCCAGTAACGCTGGCGGCTAACACCCCAGTCGCGCAAGCGCCAAGTGGTGCGTTTTTCACCCAGGTGGCGCACGCTCAAGGCATGCGCGATGGCGTCGACGGCCTCTTTGTATTTGAGCCCGCTGTAACTGTCGGAATTGATGGTGACGCCGCGGGTTTTGTCGGCATACCACTCCTGCCAGATGTCGTAGTCGTATTCCAGGCCGTCGATCAGGACCACTTCGATGATGTCGATGTCGTATTTTTTGGCGAATATGAAGTCGCGCTCGTCATGGGCCGGAACCCCCATGACGGCGCCGTCGCCGTAACCCATCACCACATAGTTGCCGACCCACAGCTCGATCTTGTGGCCATTGAGCGGGTGGGTGACAAAAAGGTCGGTTTTCATGCCGACTTTTTCGCGCGCGGCAAGTTCAGCCTCCGTGGTGCCGCCCTGTTTGCATTCTTCGATGAACGCCGCCAATTGCGGATTGTTGGCCGCCGCATGGGTTGCCAAAGGGTGCTCGGGGGCCACCGCGCAGAAGGTCACGCCCATGATGGTGTCGGCACGCGTCGTGAAGACATACATGCGGCCATCGCCAATTAAATGGCCCCCTGCATTCTTGATGTCGTGGGTGAAGGCAAAACGCACCCCTTCCGAGCGGCCAATCCAGTTCTCCTGCATCAGTTTCACACGCTCGGGCCAGCCCGGCAGGCTGTTTTGCACGCCGTCGAGCAACTCTTCGGCGTAGTCGGTGATCTTCAAGTAATAACCTGGAATTTCACGCCGCTCCACCGTGGCGCCGGTGCGCCAGCCTTTGCCGTCAATCACCTGTTCATTGGCCAGCACGGTCTGGTCGACCGGGTCCCAGTTGACGACTTGCGTCTTGCGGTAGGCGATGCCTTTTTCCAGCATCTTCAAAAAGAGCCACTGGTTCCATTTGTAATAACTGGCGTTGCAGGTGGCCACCTCGCGGCTCCAGTCGATGGCCAGACCCATGGCCTGCATCTGCTCTTTCATGTAGGCGATGTTGTCGCGCGTCCACTTCGCCGGTGGCACGCCGTTTTTCATGGCGGCGTTTTCTGCCGGCAGGCCAAAGGCATCCCAGCCCATCGGCATCAGGACATTGAAGCCCTTCATGCGCAATTGGCGCGTCGACATGTCGTTGATGGTGTAGTTGCGCACATGGCCCATGTGCAACTTGCCGCTGGGGTAGGGCAACATGGAGCAGGCGTAAAACTTCTTTTTCAGCGTGCCGTCGGCGCCGCGGGCGTTTTCGCTGACGCGGTAGACATCTGCCGCATTCCATTGCGCCTGCGCGGCCCGCTCCACGCCCTGTGGGTTGTATTTTTCTTCCATCCCCCAATTCTAGGGGGCGGGGCGTCAACTCGCCGCCCGCTGCTCAGGGTTTCGGGTTGGCCACAAAACCCAGGCGATTGAGCCCGGCTTTTTGGGCCGCGCCAATAACTTCAACCACGCGGCCGTAAGGCACCGCTTCGTCGGCACGGAGTTGCAGCTCGGTTTCCGGGTTCTGGCTGGCAATTTGGGCGAAACGCTGGCTGATTTCTGCCGCGGCCACCGGTTTGTCGTCGATAAACGCCTGGCCTGCCTTGTCCAGCACCAGCATCACAAACTTGGGCGCATCGTTGGGTTTGGCCCCGTCGGCACGCGGCAAATCGAGCTTGATGGAACTGGCCAGCAGCGGTGCCGTGATGATGAAAATCACCACCAGCACCAGCATGACGTCGATCAGCGGCGTCATGTTGATCTCGCTCATGGGTGCCGAACCTTTGTCTCGCTCCAAGCGGCCGAATGTCATGCCCCCACGCTCCCCACTGCGGGTGGTTCGCTGCCCCACGGTGGGGCAAAATTAGCAAGGCCCGGAACGTCGAACTATAGAGTCATGCCCCC
>JANNYX010000008.1:0-19207 GCA_031410295.1 Rhodoferax sp. | reverse complement strand
GGCCGCTGCAAAGCGCCCTGGCCGACTGCCCCGATTTGCGCCACGTTGTCGTCACCGACAACACTGCCGCGCTTGAATCCGCAGCAACCGGCGGGCGCTGGACGCAGCACCACTGGTCTGATGTGTTGGCGGCCCCGGCGCGTTCTGGCCACCGTGTGATCGACAGCGACATGGTGTCGATCCTCTACACATCGGGCAGCACCGGCCGACCCAAAGGTGTGGTGCTGTCGCACCGCAACATGGTGGCGGGCGCAAAAAGTGTCGCGTCGTATTTGCAAAATGGCCCGCAAGACACCTTGCTGGCCGCCTTGCCGTTGTCGTTTGACGCAGGTTTCAGCCAGTTGACAACGGCTTTTCACACCGGCGCGCGGGTGGTGTTGCTCAACTATTTGATGCCGCGCGACGTTTTAAAGGCGATGGAGCGCGAGAAGGTCACGGGCCTGACGGCCGTGCCGCCACTGTATATCCAGCTTGCGCAACTCGATTGGCCAGCGGTAATCAACGACACCCTGCGTTATTTCGCCAACACCGGCGGACACATGCCGCTGGAGACCCTGACGGCTTTGCGCCAACGTGCGCCCAAGGCCAAACCCTATCTGATGTACGGGCTCACCGAAGCCTTTCGTTCCACCTATTTGCCGCCCGAAGAGGTTGATCGCCGCCCCGATTCAATTGGCAAGGCGATCCCCAACGCCGAGATTCTGGTGTTGCGCGAAGACGGCACGCCATGCGCGCCCGAAGAGCCCGGTGAGCTGGTGCACCGTGGCGCGCTGGTGGGCATGGGCTACTGGAACGATGCTGAAAAAACGGCCGAGCGTTACAAACTTCTGCGTGCCGACGCGCCGGGTCGCCAAGACGGCCTGCAGCTGCCCGAATACGCCGTGTTTTCTGGCGACACGGTGCGTCAGGATGCGCAAGGGTTTCTGTATTTCATCGGCCGACGCGACGAGATGATCAAGACCTCGGGTTACCGCGTGAGCCCGCTGGAGGTGGAAGAAATTCTTTACGCCACCAAACTTGTCGGTGAATGTGTGGCCTTTGGTGTGGACCACCCGAGCCTGGGGCATGCTATACAAGTGATAGCTACTCATGCTGATTCCATGTCGGCCAATGTTCATAATTCCTTGATGAATGAGTGCCGCGCCCGCATGCCGGCCTACATGGTGCCCGCAGGCATCGAATTCATGGCCGGACCCTTGCCGCGCAACCCCAATGGCAAGATTGACCGCAAATTGTTGTCGACCGAATGGATCGCACGCCGCGATGCCTGATCCGATGAACGAAACCGCGCCTGAAATCACGCCTAAAACCGTGCCTGTATCCGCGCCCAAATTTGATGCCAATTTTTGATTTATGACCGAACCCACGCGCCAATTGCCCATTCACACTTCCATGAACCAGTTCACGGTGGATGGCGGCGAACTGGTGGTGGGCGGCGAACGCCTGAGTCTGCTGGCGGCCAGAGTCGGCCAGACGCCGTTTTACGCCTACGACCGTGGGCAGTTGCGTGCCCGTGTGGCGCAATTGCGGGCGGCGCTGCCCGAGGGCATCAAACTGCATTACGCGATGAAAGCCAACCCGATGCCCGCCGTGGTGGCGTTCATGGCGGGCCTGGTCGATGGCATCGACGTGGCCTCGGCTGGCGAGCTCAAGGTGGCGCTGGACGCCGGCGCCGACCCGCGCGAGGTCAGTTTTGCCGGCCCCGGCAAACGCGACGCCGAGCTGCGCCAGGCTGTCGCTTCCCGTGTTTTGGTGAACCTGGAGTCGTTCCGCGAAATTGCCGTGCTTGAAAAAGTCTCTAACGAGTTGGGTTTGCCGGCAAGGGTTGCGGTGCGCGTGAATCCTGACTTCGAGCTCAAAGGCTCGGGTATGAAGATGGGTGGCGGGCCCAAGCAGTTTGGTGTGGATGTAGAGCAAATGCCTGATTTGATGGCGCAAATCAAGGCGGCCGGCTTGGCCTTTGAAGGATTCCATCTGTTTGCCGGTTCACAAAACCTGCGACCAGAATCGATTTGCGAGGCGCAGCAAAAATCCTACGAATTGGCCGTGCGCCTGGCGCAAATCGCGCCCAAACCAGTGCGCTTTTTGAACCTCGGCGGGGGTTTTGGCATTCCTTATTTCCCGGGCGAGCAGCGGCTGGATCTGGCGCCTATTGGCGCCAATCTCGCGGCTTTGCTCGAACGCGCCAAAACCGAACTGCCGCATGCGGAATTCGTCATCGAATTAGGGCGTTACCTGGTCGGTGAAGCGGGGGTGTACGTGGCCCGCGTGCTGGACCGAAAAGTCTCGCGCGGGCAGGTGTTTTTGGTGACCGATGGGGGTCTGCACCACCACCTCTCGGCCTCTGGCAACTTCGGCCAGGTGGTGCGAAAAAACTACCCCACGGCCATCGGCAACCGCATGGAAGCGGTTGAACGCGAAGCGTCTTCCATCGTCGGGCCGCTGTGCACGCCGCTGGACTTGCTGGCCGACCGCATGCAGCTGCCGGTAGCGCAAGCGGGCGACCTGGCGGTGGTGTTCCAGTCCGGCGCTTACGGCGCCAGCGCGTCACCGCACGGATTTTTGGGGCACCCGCAATGTGTGGAAGTTTTGGTGTGACGCCTGGCGATTGAAAACCGCCTGCTCCAGCCGGGTTTTCAAAAGTCTTGTGTCAAATCGGTCATAGGTCGTCTTATAATATAGGTTTTATGCTATATATAATATAGCAAACAAATTTGCAAAACCTGGCTCAGCATGTTTTTGCCACAGGCCCACCTTGCCGCGCGCTGTTTCGATTTGACGCGTTGACACCAACTCCCCTATTTTTCATGTGGTTGACGGCAGCGCTTGCCATGCTGGGCGCCGTGGCCCTGTCGCTGGTACATCCTCTGTCGCCGGTGCTGGTTTTGGGGGTGTTTTACGCGACGTTGGTGCTGCTGTGCATGCTGCCCCGCCTGTGGCTGTTCCTGCTGCCGGCGGCGCTGCCGGTGTTGAACTTCATGCCCTGGTCGGGCCGGTTGATGGTGGAGGAGTTTGATCTGCTGCTGCTGTGTGTTTTGGTGGCGGGTTATGGCCGCATGGCTTGGGAAAAATCGCGCGCTGCGGCGCCAGCGGTACAGGCTTCGCACCACCCCGGCGCCGGGGGCGGGCTGAATATTTTGGTTACGCTGTTGGCCTTGTTTTCACTCGCCTCAGCCGTGCGCGGTTTGAGCGCCAATGGTTTTGACAATGCTATCGCCCAAATCCGTGAATTCGGGCTGTCGCAGGACTACGCCGACCCACTGAACAGCCTGCGCCTGTTGAAAAGTCTGGCCTTTGCCGTCTTGTGTATTCCTTTGCTGCAACGGGAACTCGGCAATTCCGCGAGGCAAACACGTGCCTTCAACGGTTTCGCCCGTGGCGTTTTGACTGGCCTGGCCATGGTGGTGGCGGTGGTGGTGTGGGAGCGTTTGGCCTACCCCGGTTTGCTGAATTTTTCGACACGTTACCGCACCACCGCGATGTTTTGGGAGATGCACGTGGGCGGCGCCGCGCTGGACGCCTATTTCGCGCTGACGGTGCCGTTTGTCGCGTGGGCGCTGGCACGGGCCAAAAAATTGCGCCACTGGTTGTCACTGGCGCTCTTGGCTTTGCTTACGTGTTACGCCGTGTTGACGACGTTTTCCAGAGGCGTCTTCGTGGCCGTGGCGCTGCCGCTGATTTTGCTGGCGCTGGGACGCTGGGCGCAAAAATCCGGACTCGATTGGCGCCATCCCCTGAACCAGGCGTGGCGTCGGCGCGCCGGTTTCGGGTTGTGGCTGGTGCTGGGCCTGGAAGTGGCTCTGGTGGTCACCGGTGGCAGTTTTCTGATGGACCGGATGGCGCAATCGGAATCGGACCTGGACGAGCGTCTGGCGCATTGGCGCCGTGGCGCCGGATTGCTGGAGAGTCCCACGGATTGGCTGCTCGGCAAAGGGCTGGGCCGGTTTCCGGCCGAATACGCCAGTCTTGGCAAGGACACCGAGTTTTCAGGGACGCTGCGGCTGATGCGCGAACCCGCTTCCGAAATTCAGGGTCAGACGCCGGCGCCGCTCGCCGCGCCGCGGGTGTATGCCCGGCTTGGCGGCCCGCTGGCCAACCCTGAAAACGGTGGTTTGTTCATGTTGAACCAGCGGGTGAATGTTGCCGTGGCGGATTGGCTGCAGCAGACACAGAAAAAACGAGAAACACGCCCATTCATCGTGAATTTGGTGGCGCGGGCCGCGCTTGACACCCAGGTGATGGTCAAGGTGTGTGAAAAACATCTGTTGTATGAAGGTGACTGCCTCGTGCGTTACCTGACGTTGCGCAACACCCACGGTGCTTGGCAAACCGTTTCGGTACCCCTGCGTGGCGGCGCAATCCGTACGGACCAGGCCGCAGTGATACGCGCCGCTGTTTTGTCCATCACGGTTTTCACCCCAGGCGCCAACTTTGACATCCGCCGTTTTCAGCTGACCGACCCGGCCGGGCGTGCGCTTGTCGCGAATGCCGATTTTTCGAACGGGTTGGCACACTGGTTTCCAAGCGCCGGCAGTTACTACCTGCCTTGGCATATCGACAACCTGTACCTTGAATTGCTGATCGAACGTGGTTTGGCGGGTTTGGTGCTGTTTGCCCTGATTCTTGGCGCAGCAGGCGCGCGCCTTGTTGCGGCGCCGCACGCGGACCGCCCCCAGCTTGCCATTGTGGCGGCGGCGATTTTTGGGGCCTTGTTGTTGGGGCTGGTCAGCAGCGTTCTGGACACGCCCAGAGTCGCTTTTCTGTTATTTTTTCTGATTTTTTTGGGGATTGCGCTGACTTCGGCCAAAAGCCCGCCTTGATGGCAACGCTTGCATCGTATCATCTGTCTTTCACGTAACGTTGGCTCGCAAAGACGCCTGGGCATTTAACCAAGGCATAGGTTCATGATCAAGATTTTCAGCCACTACCTGCCCAAGCAGACCTTGCTGCAGCTCTTTTTCGACATGAGCCTGGTGGTGGCCGCCGTCATTTTGTCCATCTTGTGGCAGACCGGCAACTTCGCCGTCGAGTTGTCACTGGCTGTAACCAGCTCGGTGCTGCTGGCGGTGGGCATGCTGGCGATCAACTCGGGTTTGGGGTTTTACCAGCGCGTGCACAACCGCACCGTCGGCCAGTCGCGCGCACGCGCCGTGTTGAGCCTATTGATGACGTTGGCGCTGGCATTTGGCATTTTCCAGCTGCTTCCCATTCCGGTCGGGGATCGCAAATTATTTGCGGTGGTGGTTGCCACGTGTTTGGTGATTGTTTTGGCGCACCGGGTGTACGTGGCGCATTCGAGCAAACAGTCCATGGTGCGCCAGCGAATTCTGGTGTTTGGCACCGGTACCCGCGCCAAGTTGGTGGGGCGGTCCCTGAAAAAGGCCGATCCCAACGTCGACCTGGTTGGTTATTTCGCCGGCCCGAATGAAGTCACCACTGAAGTGTCGGCGTGGGGCGTGTTGACACCCGATAAATCGCTGACTGACATCGTCGTTGAACAGAAGGTCGACGAAATCGTCATTGCCCTGACTGAACGCCGTGGTGGCAGCATGCCCCTGCGGGAGTTGCTGGACTGCAAATTGCACGGCGTCAGTGTGGTTGACGTGGCGACACATTTCGAAAAAACATTGGGCCAGATCCGGCTCGACTCCGTCAATCCGGGCTGGCTGATTTTTGGCGACGGTTTCAACCAGGGCGTGATCCGCACTGTCATCAAGCGGATTTTCGACATTGTTTTCGCGTCGGTGTTGCTCGTTGTGTCGCTTCCGTTGATGCTGGTCACCGGGGTGCTCATCCTTTTGGAGAGTGGTGGCCCGATCCTTTATTTGCAGGAGCGGGTGGGGCTCAATGGACGGCTTTTTAACTGCGTCAAATTCCGCAGCATGCGCATCGACGCCGAACAAGACGGCAAACCGCGTTGGGCAGCCGCTCAGGATGACCGGATTACCCGCGTGGGCCGCATCATCCGTAAATTGCGCATTGATGAGCTGCCACAACTGTTCACCGTCCTTGCGGGTGACATGAGTTTGGTCGGTCCACGCCCTGAGCGTCCGTATTTTGTAGACAAACTCACGCAGGAAATCCCCTACTACGCGGTGCGCTTGAGTGTCAAACCGGGCCTCACGGGCTGGGCGCAGGTGCGTTACCACTATGGCGCGTCCATGGAAGACTCGGCTGAGAAACTCCAATACGACCTCTATTACGTCAAGAACCACACCTGGTTCCTCGATTTGGTGGTGCTGTTTGAAACCGTGGCAGTCGTGCTGACGGGAAAAGGTGCGCAGTAGCGCATGGACAGTGGCGCCTCATCACTGACTGCCTGGAGCCATGGCCTGGTCGGTGCAAGCTACCTGGCATTTGCCCTGAGGCTGCTGCAGCTGGGGTATTACCGCAAATCAAAGGCCGGATCTGAACGCTGCATACTTGCGGCGGTGGTAGCCAGTTCGCTGTGGGGCTGGCTTGGTCTTGCGTATTTGGCGCTGGGCAACATCGGCCTCCTGGTGTTCGCCGACCTCGCTGACTTGTTGCGTTATGCGTTCTGGTTTGCCTTCCTCCTGCTGTTGTTTCGCGAGCGCATTGACGGCAAACTTCCCCAAGGCATGGATTGGCTTGCCCCGGCGGCCATTTTCCTGTTGGCTTTTGGCCTGTTCGCCAGAAGCTTGTCCGTGCAGGGTGCAACCTTTCTTGGCGATCCGGCGCGCCTGGTTCTGTTCAGCTCAATGGCATTACCAGTCTTCATCCTGGTTCTGGTGGAGCAACTGTTCAGAAACGTGACGGAAGATTCCCAATGGAATATCAAGCCTTTGTGCCTTGGTTTGGCGGGCGCCGCTTTGTTCGATGTGTACCTGTACTCGCAAGGGGTGTTGTTTAGCCGCCTGGACGGCGATGCATTGAGCATCCGCGGCGCTGTGCACACCTTGATGGTCCCGTTGCTGGTTTTGGCCAGCACCCGGCGCAACAACTGGATCTCGAAAATACAGATCTCGCGAAAAGCCGCATTTCATTCAGCCACGTTGTTGATCGCCGGTATTTACTTGATCTTTGTGTCGGGCGTCGGTTATTACGTGCGGTTTTTTGGCGGGGAATGGGGTCGTGCCTTGCAGTTGGGCATGTTCTTTTTCGCCCTGTTGCTGCTGATCGCCCTGGCGCTTTCGGGTTCAGTGCGGGCCAAATTGAAGGTTTTTCTTGGCAAACACTTCTTTCGTTATCGATACGACTACCGCGAAGAGTGGTTGCGGTTCACGCAGACCTTGTCGGGGCAACATTCGCCGCAGGAGATGGGGCAACAAGTCGTACGTGGGCTGGCTGACCTGCTGGAAAGCCCGGGTGGGGCCTTATGGATGAGGTATCGGGGCGAAAAAACTTTCAACCAGACGGCGCGCTGGAACCAGCCTGAAACCGTCGCCCGCGAAGACGCCAATTCGCCAATGTGCCAGTTCCTGATAGGCAGCGGATGGGTCATCAACCTTGAGGAGTACCGCTCCTTCGCGCGTCGCTACGGTACGCTGACCTTGCCGGCTTGGTTGCAGGAACTCGAACAGGCCTGGCTGATCGTTCCTCTGACGGTTTCTGAGGATTTGATTGGTTTTGTCGTTTTGGCACGTGCCAGAACCCGGGTCGAGGTGAACTGGGAAGTCAATGACCTGCTTAAAACCGCCGGGCGCCAGGCAGCAAGCTTTCTGGCGCAAATGCAGGCTACCGAGGCATTGCTCGAGGTTCGCAAGTTTGATGCCTTCAACCGCATGTCAGCGTTCGTGGTGCACGACCTGAAGAACATCGTCACGCAATTGGCCTTGATGATGAAAAACGCCCAAAGGCACAGCCAAAATCCGGAATTTCAGCGCGACATGTTGTTGACCGTGGAAAACTCGCTGGACCGCATGCGCCAGCTAATGCTTCAATTGCGAGAGGGCGCTACACCGCCAGGCACCGCCGTTGGCGTCGACTTGTGCCAAATCGCTGACCGAATGCGGGATTTGGCAGAAGCGCGCGGTCGTGAACTGACTGTGGATATTCACGACCGAGTCGCCACGCGGGGGCATGAAGAGCGTCTGGAGCGCATCATCGGGCACGTCATTCAAAATGCCTTCGACGCCACGCCGTCGGGCGGTCGTGTGAGCATGCGCCTTGATCGGTTTGCCGGCCAAGCGCGTATTGAAGTGACGGACAGCGGCCTGGGCATGACCCAAGAATTTATCCGGGACCGCCTGTTCAAGCCGTTTCAGACCACCAAACAAGCCGGCATGGGCATAGGCGCTTATGAAAGCTTCCAGTACGTTCAGGAGTTGGGGGGCAAGATCGAAGTTGACAGTACTGTGAATCTTGGAACCACAGTCACAATACTGCTTCCGTTGTTTGAAATGCAGACTGAATCGGACCTACAAACGCTGGAAGCGAGATGACCAACGAGAAAATGCGATCACTATTAATTGTCGAGGACGACCTGGCACTGCAAAAGCAGATCAAGTGGTCACTCGACAAGTTTGAGGCTGTTACTGCCAATGACCGCGAAAGCGCGCTGGTTCAGTTGCGCCGCCATTCTCCTGCCGTCGTCACAATGGATCTGGGATTGCCGCCAGATGCCGATTCCGTTTCAGAGGGGTTCAAACTTCTGGAGCAAATTTTGGCGGTGGAGCCAGACACCAAAGTGATTGTGTTGACTGGACAAAATGACCAGGCCAACGCATTGCGTGCTGTGGCCTTGGGCGCTTACGATTTTTTTGCCAAACCGTTCGAGCCAGAACTCTTGAATTTAACCATTGACCGCGCCTTCAGGCTTTTTGAATTGCAGCGCGAGAACCGGCGCTTGCGTGAGTTCCAGCAGCCCGACGCCTTGGCCGGCTTGACCACCCGCGATCCGGAAATGCTGCGAATTTGCCGCACCATTGAAAAAGTCGCCGGCAGCAACGCCACGGTTTTGCTTCTCGGTGAAAGCGGTACCGGAAAAGAAGTGCTGGCGCGTGGACTGCATCAATCCTCTCCCAGGCGGGGTGAGAAATTTGTCGCTATCAACTGCGCCGCCATTCCCGAGAACCTGCTGGAAAGCGAATTATTTGGCTACGAGAAGGGCGCCTTTACAGGCGCCGCCAAAACCACCCTGGGAAAGATCGAGGTGGCCAACGGCGGCACACTCATGCTCGACGAAATTGGCGATTTGCCGTTTTCCCTACAGGCAAAACTGCTACGATTTTTGCAGGAACGCACAATCGAGCGGGTGGGCGGACGTCAAGAAATTCCGGTCGATGTGCGCATTGTCTGTGCGACGCACCAGGACTTGAACGCATTGGGTAAAGAAGGTCGCTTTCGCGAAGACCTGTATTACCGGCTGGCCGAGATTGTTGTAAAAATTCCGCCTTTGCGCGCACGGGTGGGCGACGCGGCGCTGTTGTCGCATGCATTTGTCCGACGATTTGCCCTGGAGCAAAATCGCGGCTCGCTTGCGCTCAGCGAAGACGCAGTGCGCGCCATTGAGGCCCATAACTGGCCAGGCAATATCCGGGAGCTTGAAAATTGCATCAAGCGCGCGGTCATTATGGTCGACGGCAATCAGTTGAGCGCGGACGATATCGGCTTGAATCCACCGCTTGCGGACGATGGAGACAATTCACTTGATCTGCGCGTCATTCGCGACAAGGCTGAAAAAAATGCCATCATTGCCGCCATCGCGCGGGTCAACGGCAATTTGGTGAAAGCTGCTGAATTGTTAGGTGTGAGCCGACCGACTCTGTACGACCTGATGCACCGATTGGGATTGAAATGACAACCATCCTGCGTACCATCAACGTTTCCAAAATTCATTCCAACAACAACCGCCAAATCATGCAATTTAGGCCTCCTTGCTATTTCCCTGCGTCGTTGGCGTTTTGCGCCATTTTGATTTTGACCGCCTGCGGTGGTGGCAGCCTGGAAAGCATGCTGGCGTCAAGCAAGGAATATCTGGCCAAGAATGACCCCAAGGCGGCTGTCATCCAGATAAAAAATGCCCTGCAAAAAAATCCGGAATCATCCGAAGCACGCTTTTTGCTGGGCAAAGCGATGATTGCAACCGGCGAATTTGCGAACGCCGAACTTGAACTGCGCAAAGCACTGGATTTGAAACACCCAGTCGATGAGGTGGTGCCACTACTGGCCAACGCCATGTTGGCTCAGGGGCAGTACAAAAAACTCACCGACCAGTTTTCCAGCGCGCCTCTGACGGGCAAGGCGGCCAAAGCAGAACTGCAGACTGCGCTGGCGTCAGCGTATTCGGCACAAGGCAAACCGGAACTGGCTCGAAGTGCCCTTTCGGCAGCCCTTGAGGCCGACCCGTCTTTTGGCCCGGCCTTGATTGCCCAGGCGAGGCAAAAGGCGGTGAATAAAGACTATGACGGCGCGTTGCGATCATTGGACGAAATCATTGCAAGAACTCCCGCCAGTTACGAAGCCTGGCGGCTCAAGGGCGACGTTTTGTCTTACGGCAAAAATTTAACCAAGGAATCTCTGGAGGCGTACCGCAAAGTGGTCGAATTGAAGCCGGATCATGTTCCCGGTCATGCCAGCATTTTGGCGATTCAGTTAGCGCAGCGTGATTTGGACGGCGCTACGGCTCAAATTGCACTGATGAAAAAGGTGGCGCCCAATAATCCTCAAACAAAATTTCTTGAGACTCAGCTGGCTTACCAAAAGCGCGACTTCACGGCGGCGCGGGAGCTGGCTCAGCAACTGTTGCGGGTGGCGCCCGACAACCCCAAGGCACTGCAACTGGCAGGCGCGATCGAATTTCAATTCAAGTCTTATGTCCAGGCGGAGACGTTTTTAACCAAGGCAGTGGCGGCGGCTCCCGAGTTCGTCCTGGCGCGTCGACTGCTTATCATGACTTATCTGCGTTCTGGGCAATCCGCCAAATCGCTCGCAACCCTGAACCAGGGCATGGCCAAAGGCATGCAGGATCCTGAGATCGACTCCATCGCTGGTGAGGTTTATTTGCAAAACGGCGACATGAAAAAAGCCGAGGAATACTTTGCCAAAGCTGTCAAATCCGCACCGAAAGACCCGAAAAAACAGACGTCACTGGCGCTGGCACATTTGATGGGCGGCAAAGAGGATTTGGCGTTTGGTGAATTGCAAGAAGTTGCCGCGTCCGACCCAGGAATCACCGCAGACATGGCCCTGGTTAGTGCGCATTTGCGCCGTGGCAACTACGAAAAGGCACTCATTGCGATTGATGGCCTGGAGAAAAAACAGCCTGACAAGCCCTTTGCGCACAACTTGCGTGGCCGCACTTTGCTAGCGAAGAAAGATACGGCAGGCGCACGCAAAAGTTTCGAACAGGCCTTGGCGCTTAACCCCACTTATTTTCCTGCCGTTGCCAGCCTGGCAGGACTTGACCTGGCCGATAAAAAACCGGAGGATGCCAAGAAACGCTTTACCGATGTTATTGCCAAAGAACCCAAGAACGTTCAGGCTTTGCTGGCCTTGGCTGAATTGTCGGATCGAACTGGCGCTGCCAAGGACGAAGTTGCCTCGTTGATCGCCAAGGCAATCGATGCCAGTCCGACGGATGTTACCGCGCGCCATCTATTGGTTGAATTTCATCTCACTAACAAGCAATTGCCCAAAGCGCTCTCGGCAGCCCAAAGTGGAGTGTCGGCACTTCCAGAAAGCCCAGAACTGCTTGACGCCTTGGGGCGGGCACAACTGATGTCCGGTGAGACCAATCAGGCGATTGCAACCTTTAACAAGGTCGTCGCCATGCAACCCTTGTCAACCAAGCCGTTGCTGCGATTGGCGGACGCGCATCTTGCAGCCAAAAATAAAGATGGGGCCGTGCAAAGCCTGAAAAAAGCGCTGGATCTCAATCCCGATCTGATCGATGCCCAACGTGGTCTCATTTTGTTCAGCATGCAGGATAAAAAATTTGGTGAAGCCCAAACGTTGGCGCGAACAATTCAAAAGCAACGTCCCAAGGAGGCGATTGGTTACCTGATGGAGGGTGAGGTCCAGATGGCGCAACAAAAATGGGACACGGCAGTGACGACTTACCGTGGCGGCCTCAAAGAAGTGCCAAACTCTACTGAAATAGCCCTCAAGCTGCACTCGGCATTGATTGCATCAACCAAAACCGCCGAAGCCGACAAATTTTCTTCAGCATGGCTCAAGGAATTCCCCAAGGACGCTGCCTATCAGTATTACCTTGGCGACGTTGCGATTGCCAATAAGGATTACGCAGGTGCCGAGAAGTTGTATGCGGGAGTGGTGAAGGTGCAACCAAACAACCCCGTCGTTTTGAACAATTTGGCATGGGTCACAGGAAAACTCAATAAACCGGGTGCGGTCGAGATGGCGGAATCTGCCGTGAAAATTGCGCCAAATCAGCCTGCTTTCATGGACACCTTGGCAGGACTGCTTGCCGACAAGAATGATTTCGAGAAGGCTCTGGAATGGCAAAACAAGGCGATTGCAGCACAACCCCAAAACAATTTGTACAAAATAAATCTGGCAAAAATTTACATTAAAGGCGGGAAGAAAGACTTGGCGCGTACTCAATTGGAGGCTTTGGCGAAGTTGGGTGACAAATACCCGGGACAAAGTGAAGTGGCAAGTTTGCTTAAATCCCTGTAACCCTCATTTTTTACTGTCGACAAAATTTACAGAAGCTGAATTGGCACCCTTGCACAATCCCGGAGCATCTACACAAACCGTTTAAAATCATGTGTTTAGATCAGTTCTTCTATTTTGGCTTGAAAATTGCTTAACTTGCTTTGTTGGTGGCTTGATGACCTTGGGGTTTTCAAAGCTGCCCTGTTTGCCAACATTGGCGCATTGACGTTTTGAGCCGGGCGGCTAGACTTCAATTGCAAAACTGGCAAATTTGAGAGGTCTCACTTTTTTTGTAGGTGGTGCGTTATGTCAGAAAATTCGAAAATTCAGGGTCCGGTTGTTGTGGCTCAAAAACTTGATTTGGGTTTGGCGCGACGACGCTTGATACGCGCCGGTTTGGCGGCTGCGCCAGTGGTCCTTGCTTTGAGCGGACGGTCAGCCATGGGCACCACTGTGGGATGCGGCGCAAAAGGGCTGTCTCCGGTGGCGTGGAATTCGATTGCGCCAGGCGCAGACGGGAATTGCGTCATACTTTCCCACAATGTTGGGCGCAATACATTGGGTAGGTCCCCTGGGTTTTGGAAGCCGAACACTGGAGGAAGCGCCAATGTTTTCCAAGGCCCCTGGCCAGCGCCGACAATTACTCCGTTTTCCACCTACGTTGCCGGTTCCAGCTATACAGGCATTGGCCCTGCAGATGCCAGGTGGGCGACGGGTACCAAGTTCAACGCGGTAATTCCGACAACGGCCGCGGGTATGTTCACAGGGGTCGTTGGTACTGCCGCAAGCAGCATTAGCCGCCTGCTGATTGATAACCCTGCATCTCCCATTCCGATCAAGCTTGCCTGTGCCTATCTGAACGCATTGACATTCCCTGGTTATGCCATGACGATAGCCGAGGTGCTTTTCTTGGCGGCAAACAAGCAGCTTGTCGCAGGTGGTCCTATTTTGACTGACGACACAATCAGGGCGTTTTTGGATCAAACCTGGAGTTGATCTGCTTCAACACTCGGGTCGGGAGTGGTAGATTTGATTGTTGAGCGCGCAGGTGACGTGCTGGCTTGCCATTTTGCGGGCGAAGAAGACTTGGCTCTTTTTATCCCTGGTTCCGGCGATGTCCTCCTTTCCAGTGTGACGCAGTGGCGCGGCTTGAAAGCTGGGGGCAAATCGGTATCGGCGCACTCGCTCGCAGGCGCTCCTAACGCCGCAAGTCAAGGTCGCGAAGGACCGGCAGATGAACTCAAAACCGCGTTGCTAAGCCTTGGCGTGGCGCTTGAATAGGCGTCTGCCATTCAGGCTGAAATTGCCTGGACAATAGGGCATGAATTTTGCCCACATGGTTACGCTTACGGAGGCGGAGATTGAACGTTGCCTGAGAGGTGATGGTCTTTGCCTCCATGTTGGCTCTTTTCGGTGTCTCATCCGTTCTGATGCAGGCCTTCTGGCCATACCCCTCAGGTTTTTGTACCAGGATTACCCTGTAGAAACGGCCATTGGGGGTTTTTTTGATTTTCGCCTTCGCCTCAACAAAACACGCAAGAATTTGTGGAGCCGTTGGCAAGTAGAGTTTGACTGGGAAGGCAACAGCCCTTTCCCACCGTTGGCGATAAAACACACCCATCCGCTTTTTGAATGGGGGTTGAATTGGTGCGTGGCGACTGCCAGTGGAATGCAAATCGTTATTCATTCTGCTGTCGTGGAACGCGATGGAGTCGCCTTGGTGTTGCCGGGTCAACCGGGCTCGGGCAAGAGCACATTGTGTGCAGCGCTTTCGCACGCGGGTTGGCGGCTCCTGTCCGATGAGTTGACGATCATCTCCCAAACCGATGGCCTTGTGCAACCGGTTCCAAGGCCGATCAGCCTGAAAAACAGCTCCATCGAGTTGATTCGAGAAAATAGTCCCGGTGCTGAAATGACGCAGCCGATTACGGACACCCACAAAGGCACAATTGCATATGCCCGTGCGCCGGGCCCAGCTGTGGCCGGGGCAGGGGCGCGGGTTCCAGTTGGATTCGTGGTTTTTCCTAAATTCAACGCAGATGTGACCCTTGGCTACGAGCCACTTTCGCGCTCCACGGCCCTGACGGAGCTGATGGGCCATACTTTCAACGTGGAATTGCTGGGCCAATCCGGATTTGAAGCCCTGGCGTTGTCGATTTCAACGGCCAAGTGTTACGCGGTGGAATACCCGGACCTTTCGTCCGTTCTTCAATGGGTTGACACCATATGCCGTCCACAAGACTGATCGAGTTGTTGACTTCGCCTGAAACAGTGTCCACTGTTTCGGACTGGGACTGGAACGACATCGTGCTGGCGGCCCGCAAAAATCAATTGACCGGTCAGCTGGCAGCCCAGCTACAACGGGCCAATCAAATTGAGCAAATTCCCATTGCAGTACGTCGGCACCTTGATCTTGAGACATTGACATCGAAGCGCCGTGGCGAATCGGCATTGTGGGAAATCGCCACAATCCGCAGGGCGGTGGATGCCAGGTTTCCTCTAATTCTTCTGAAGGGTTGCGCTTACCTTGCTGCTGGCGATGACAACTCCCAAGGTCGGCTTTTCTCGGACATCGATGTGATGGTGCGGCAGGCGGATCTGCCTGGGGTGGAAACGAACCTGGTTGCCGTGGGTTGGAAGCCGGGGAGCGTCAGCGCCTATGACGCTGCTTACTACCGCAACTGGATGCACGAGGTTCCCCCCATGGCTCACGTGCGGCGCCACACCGTGGTTGATTTACACCACGCCATCAATCCGCCCATTTCCCGTTATTACGTCAATCCCGCGCTGCTCTTTAAAAATCTGGAGACGATCAGCCCGGGCATATTCGTGCTTTCACCAACGGACCGCATCGTTCATTGCGCGCTGCATCTGCTTCAGGAGGGTGAATCCAGAAAACTGCTTCGCGACTTGTTTGACCTATTCTTGTTGCTTGAACAACACCATGGGGACGAGTCAAGCACATCACAACTCATGAAACGAGCCGTGGAGCTTAATGTTGACCGGCCAGTCACCACCGCCATCAATGCGGCTCGCGCCATATTTGGAAGGGCCGAGATCCAAAAAGCCGCCGGATTAGACTGGCTCGGCCAGTGTGTGAGACGATCTGCGCTGGGTGCCCATGGCTCGCCGGGCCTGACCAGTGGATTTGCTGCCACTGCGCTTTTGGCGCACTCACATTGGATGAAGATGCCGATAAATATTCTCGTGCCCCACCTGCTCAGGAAAAGTATGTTGCGACCCGCAGAAAACAAGGCGGCCCATTTGTGAAAACCATAAAAATCAGTTTAATATGAATTTTATATTAAAAAATAATTAAAATTAGTGCATATAAGCTGCTATTAATATAGCAATAAAACTAGTAATTTAGACGGCCTTTGTGAGATTAAAATATAACACTTAGAATTGAAATCTATTTTATTTCTGAGATCCCGATGCGCCATCCCATACGGTCATGTTGGCTGCCCATCACAGCCATGGCAATTGCTTTGGCTGCAACGGGCGCGCGGGCTGACCTACCCACCGCGATCAGCAAGGTCAAACCTTCGGTAGTTATAGTGGGTACCTTCAAGGCCACCAATAACCCGCGTTTCGCCTTGCGCGGTACCGGTTTTGTAGTGGCTGAGGGCAACCTTGCAGTGACCAACGGCCATGTGATTCCTGAAGGCTCCGAAATGGACGCAGACACCCGCATCGCAGTGTTGGTCAGAACCGGTCAAACCGACCTGCAAATGCGTCTGGCCACAGTACTTGAAATTGACAAATCACATGACCTCGCCCTGCTAAAGTTTGAAGGGCCAGAGGTCGCCAAAATCGCCCTTCGGGACTCGGATTCGGTGCAAGAGGGCCAGGCCATTGCCTTTATGGGGTTTCCCATTGGTGGCTTCTTGGGTTATTCGGCTGTAACGCACCGCGGTGTGATTTCCTCTCGCACCGCGATCTCGCTGCCGCCGGCCAATTCACGGCAGTTGGACGCCCGCACTTTGCGAAGCCTGCGTGACGGCAGCTTTGATATTTTTCAGCTGGATGCCACTGCGTACCCCGGAAACAGTGGCGGGCCGGTGTTTGATGCAGACACCGGCGAAGTGCTGGGCGTCATAAACATGGTGTTTGTCAAAGGCACCAAAGAGTCCGCCCTGACGCATCCTTCCGGAATCAGCTATGCGATTCCGTCGAAATTTGTCCTGCAGTTGCTGCAACGCAGAAAATAAGTGAATTCGCGACGAGGTTAGCGGATTTGGTAAAAAAAAAGCACTGGAAACCAGTGCTTTTTTTGTTTAAGCGCGAGACGCGCGTTGAAATGCTCAGTTCAAAACAGAGTCAAATTGACTTCGCGGCTTGCTTGCGGCGACGTACAGCCGCCATCCCCAGCAATCCAGCACCCAACAGAACCAAAGAGCCGGGTTCCGGCGTCTTATTGCCGACGACGCTCAAGAGTTTGAAAGCGTCGTCTCCTGCGGTCAACCCGCCCCCAAAGGTCGTGTCATAAGCACTAACCAGCCAGTAACTGGAAGTGATCGAAGTGTTCAGGTCAACGGTGTTGCTGGCGTTTGCATAATTGCCAATGAGCGTCCACCCGGCCGCAACCAGCCCCGTGGGGCCAACGCCCGTCATTGACGGCGGCGCGCCAGATCCAGTCCAGGCAAGGACGGACAGATCGGAGTCAGAATAGGCAGTGCCAACACCGTCGACGGTGCCATTCCAGCCGATTTTCAGGGCGGTCAAATTAGTTGCCGAGTCGAACTTGATCAGCATGGCGTCAGTGCCATACTTGTTGTCAGTGGCGTGTGGCCCAGTGGTGAGTGGATCGTTGGAGCTAACCACGCCCAAGCCTGCTGAGCCCCAGTCATAAACGGCAGCGGCGGTGAAGTTTGTTCCAGAAGTTGTAGCGTTAACGCCTCCGGTGGCAGTCGACAAGCCGGTTAATTCCAGGACACCACAATCCTTGGTGGCAGTAGCGGGGGTGGAAATAGCCTGGTTAAGTGTGGATGAACTGCCACAAAGTGAGGACAACTCCCAAGTTTCCAGGGCAAACGCCGAACTGCCACAGGTGACCAATGCCAGCGTTGACAACGCCTTCGACAGGCTTTTCAAATCAAATGTTTTCATAATTCTCATCCTTACAACTCGGATTGGCGCAAAGTTACGATTCACCGAATGAACAAGTGAAGTAAAGCGAATTTCATGCCAATAATTTTTCACGTTATCTATCAACAGCTTACGCGCTTGCATTGGCTTTTTCGGGTGTTGATGTAAAAAAAATCGACATTGGGGCGAATCAAAATTATCAATTTAGGGATTTACGCAACGCGATTGCGTCCGCAGTGCCTTCAAAGGCCTGCCCCGACTTCAAGGCCAAATCCAGCTCCTCCCTGGCTTCTTTTTTGAACCCGGTTTGAGCAAAAGCCACGGCCAAATGGTAGCGAATTTCTAAATTGGCCGGGTTACGGAGTTTGGCATCCTTCAATACTTTCAACGCGCGGTCTGGTTGGCCATTTTGAAGCAATGCCCATCCCAAGGTATCGGTGGTGACTGCGCTTGCGGGATTTCTCGCAACGGCCAGCTCGGCTACTTTCACGGCTTCAGGATCCTTGAGACGCATCAACACGTTCGCCAGGTTGTTCATCGCCAATACATCTTCGGGTTTGATTCGTAAATAACTTTCGTAAATAGGGCGAGCCGCCGCGTAACTGCCTTTTCTCGCCAGGTTGTTGGCGACCTCCAGGTGGCTCTGATCATCCTTTGGGTGGCTTTTGAGCCACTGCGCCGCCAGTTGAGCGGCAGGTTTGCCGTCATCGAGGCTGCCTAGCGCCCGGTACAGACGGATAAACGTGTCTGCGGAAGGTTGCTGGCCGTGAGCGCGTCGATACGAATCGACCGCCAAAGCGGGCTGACCGCGCTTTTGCGCAATGTCGCCCAGGAGGCTGTGTCCCACCGCCAGTTTTGGGTGTTTGGCAACGATGTCGCGAGCGCGTTTTTCAGCCTTGACCAGATCGCCCTGGCGCGTGTCCAGATCGGTCAACAGGACCAGCGCGGGGAGAAATTCCGGCTCCTTGGACAAGGCTTTCTCAAGGCTGTAGTTGGCGCCTGGCAAATTCTTGGCGGCCACTTGCATCAATGCAATTTCAACCTGCACCTTGGGGTTGAAATCACCGATTCGAGTGGCGACGTTCAGGGTGCTTTTTAAAGCAGGAATGTCATTGTTGGCCAGCTGCGCCCTAGCCAGGGCCAGCAATGCGGAAAGGTCTTCGGGTTCTTTGGCAGAAATATCTTTGGCAGCCACCAATGCGGCGGCGGCATTGCCTTGGCGCAAATGGTAATCAGAGAGTGCCAGACCCCACCGCAATTCCCTGGGGCCAGATAGTTTGTAGGCTTTTTCGAGCCAGCCGATGGCATCTGCGCGATTGCCTTTGCGGTCGGCAACGGTCGCCATTTCGTAAAGGGCTTCGGCATTTTTTGGCTCGGCTTTGAGGATGGTCGCCAAGCGGCTGGCCGCCGCGTCGTAAGCCTTGCTGGCTATGTCGATACGTACCAGATTCAGGTTCGGCTGGGAGAAGGCCGGATTGAGTTTAAGGGCTTGTTCAAATGCTGCGCGCGCAGCCGGGATATTTCCGGTATTGGCCCTGAC
>JANNYX010000007.1:0-6577 GCA_031410295.1 Rhodoferax sp. | reverse complement strand
GTCTGCGGTGGCGACTTGGCAGCGCGCGGCTGGCGCCGGGTGTGGCCGTCAATGCCGCCGTCAATCGCCCATTCGGCAAACACCGTCGGGCCGGGTTCAAATTCGCGCGCCTGCCATTTCTCCGTCAAATGGTCTTCGTCGGCGTTGTACTCGATCAAACCGCCGCAGGGGTTCTCAAAGTACCAGAAATAGGCCGAAGAAATCGGGTGGCGGCCGGGGCCGAGCTGTGTTTTCCAGCCGCAGCGGCTCATGTGCAAGCCACCTCCAAACACCTCGTGGATATCGCGCACGGTGAAGGCGACGTGGTTCAGGCCCTTGGCCTTGCCCGGTAGCTGCAACAGGAACACGTCGTGGTGGCCGCCTTCTGGCGAACAGCGCATGAAGACACCCCGGCCGGGGTAACGGTCAGAGGTGACAAACCCCAAGGCCGCGTAAAACGCTTCGGCCTCGGGCAGGCAATCGCTGAACAAGACCACGTGGCCGATTTCCACCGGTGTGGCGCGTTCGTACACCGGCGAGGCGGCGTCAATGCGCTGCGGGTTGCCGAAAGGGTTGGTGGGCGAACCTTGCACGGTGATGGCGCGTTTCTGGCTCACTTGAAAACTGATCAATAAGCCGTGTGGATCTGTTATTGATAATATTTCGATGTTTTTTAGAACATTTTCAGTATCATTTTCATAGCTAATACTTGATGTTATTTGACGGCCTAGTGTTGATTTCTTTATTCTATCAAGTGAAGATTTATTTTTTACCCCAAACACCACTGACCGCAGCGTCGCGCCAGGCTCGATGGCGGGCGGCAAGCTGGCGTCATCCGGCTTCTTCACGAAGACTCGGGCGCCGTTCAAGGTTTCCCACACCTGTTGCTGCGCGTCGTCGACCAAGGGCGTCAAACCCCAGTCGGCAAAGAAGCGGCGTGTGTCGTCCCAGTTTTTGGCGCTGCCGTCGCTGCTGTAGGTGATGGCATCGATGCCTTCTATGGCGTCCATGGCGTCAGTGGCATCCGTAGTGTCAGTGGCGTTCGGGTTCATGGTGTTCACTCATGGCCATCGGTACCGATTCAAATCGTCAACGCGGCGGCGCGGTTGTGCAAGAAGCGCAGCGCCGACAAGACCGTGAGCGCCGAGGTTTTGGGGTTGTCTGCCAGGGGTTTGCTGCGCAGCTCCAGGCGCATTTCGCCAAACGCGCCTTTGGCGTGGATCTCGTGCACGTTGTCGCTCACGGCCGGGTCGGCGATCAGACGGACTTGGGTGGCGTCCAGGCCCAGCCCGGCCAGTGCCACCGTCGCGGCAACGTTGGCATTCTTCGGGTACAGGCGGGCGGCTTCGCGGGCGGATGCTTCCAAAATAATAGCAAACTTTCCTTGTTCTTTGTCGGCCTCAGTGTGTTTTTTTGCC
Source organism: Rhodoferax sp. (assembly GCA_031410295.1). Lineage (GTDB taxonomy): Bacteria > Pseudomonadota > Gammaproteobacteria > Burkholderiales > Burkholderiaceae_C > JANYCG01. The sequence goes on along the minus strand of JANNYX010000007.1, from coordinate 5,180 downwards.
AGGCCTTGAAGGACCCAGGCCTGCGGCGGCTTGCGCCCGGTGTAGGTCACCTCTGTCAGGCCCGCCAATTTGGCGGCACTCAAGGCGTCCATGCCGCCGATGGCGCCACTGAGCAAATGCAGCTGGGTGTGGCCGTGTTTTGCCGCGGCTTCGAGTTGTTCGGGCAGGCCCGGTTCGGCCAACGCGCCGACGGACAACACGGCGCATTCACAACCGTGTTGCAAGGCGGCGATGACGTGCGTTTTCAGGGCCGAATGGCCGGCGCATTCCAGCGCCAGCGTGGCGGCGGCGGGCACCGCCTCAACCGCGCGGATGGGCGACCAGCCGCCTTGGGTTGAATGCCGATCCAGCGCCGCCTGGGTGTCGGCCACACGCCCGGCGCGCACCACCACATGCGTGACGCGAATCGCCGCCTGCCTGGCCAGGCGCGCCAGCAGCGCTTGGCCGATGGCGCCGTAACCGATCAAGCAGAGCTCCAGGGGCGGGAGCGAGAGCGGGAGTGGGGTAATGGCCATGCGGCATCAATCCTTTTTCAGGATCGGCCCGGCGAACTTGGCCGCAAATTGGCCGTAAGACTTCATGTCCACTTCGAGCATCACCACGCCCGGGAGTTGCATCGCCTGCGACAGGATGTGGCGGGTGTGGGCGGCGGCCGACAACTTCAGGTGCGCCACCCCCAGGGATGCGCACAGTTGCGCAAAATCCGGCGTGTGCAGATCGACATAACAGTGGCGGCCACCATAAATGTCGTCCTGGATGTTCTTGATGACGCCGTAACCGCCGTCGTTCATCAACAGCAGCAGGACATCGGCGCGCTCCTGCACGGCGCAGGCCAGTTCACCCAGGTTGAGCATGAAACCGCCGTCGCCGACCAGCGCAATGGTCTTGCGGCCCAACTGGTGCACCTGGTCAGCCAGCGCCACGCCAATCGCCATGGCCAGCCCCTGCCCGATGCCGCCGCCCAGCGCATGCACGCCGGCGCGCGGGTGGTCCAAAAGCGGCGTGCGGTTGCCCCACATGCTGTTGGACAAGGTGATGTCGCGCACCCACCAGATCGCCGCGCCGGCCTGGTTTTGCAGCTCGTTTTTCAACGTGAGGTAGGGGCCCAGGGAGGCGTCGACGTGTGTTATGGCAGCGTTGCGCGCGGCCTGCACCTGGTCTTGCCAGCGCGGGTCAACGGCCATGCGCCCGGTCAGGCGCATGGCCACGGCGTTGAGCGTTTCCAGCGCGTCACCCTGCACAAAAAAATCACTCGCGTAAGCCCGCCCCTCTGCCAAGGCGTTGGCGTCGATGCGGTACAGCGGTTTGGGCAATTTCAGCTGGTAACGCAGGGTTTCGTTGCTGCGCAGGCGCGAACCGACCACCAGCATCGCGTCACACTGCGCGTACAGATCTTCTGCGGCTTTGTGCAGGTTGTAGGAACCCAGGCTGGCTTTGTGCCCTTCGGCGATGATGCCGCGCCCCTGCACTGAAGTGACCACCCCCCAGCCCATGTCGACGAAGCGCTGCGCCGCCCTGCCTGCCAGGCGCGCGCCGCCGCCGAGCCACAGGAGCGGCCGTTTGGCGCCCCACAACAGGTCAGTCAACTCGTCAATGTCTGATTCAGCCGCTTGCAAGGGCACGGCGGTCGGGGTTGAAAGGTCCGTCGGCACCTCCATCAGGCCGGCCTGCACGTCGATCGGAATCTCGATGCTCACCGGGCCACATGGCGGCGTTTGGGCGATGCGCACAGCTTCGCGCAAAGTGGCCAGGGCGGTGGCGGCATTGCGGATGCGAAAAGCAGCTTTGCTGACGGCCTGCAGCATCGCCAGCTGGGCCGGCGCTTCGTGGATGAACCCTAAGTCGCGGTCGATGAATTCGGATTCGATTTGCCCGGTGAGGTGCAACATCGCGGTGCCCGCCGTCATGGCCTCCACCAAAGCCCCGGCAGCATTGCCCGCGCCAGTGCCGGTGCTGGTGACACACACGCCCAACTGGCCGCTCACGCGCGCATAGGCGTCGGCCATGTTGCAGGCGCCGGCCTCGCCCCGCGCCGGTATAAAACGGATGCCGTCGCGGATGCCATCGCGGATGTCATCGGCCAGGTTTTTGCGCGCATTGAAGGCATCCAGGATCGGCATGTTGTGGATCGAGATCACACCGAAGGCGGCGCGGGTGCCGCATTGCCCGAGGAAACGGGCGATGAGTTCACCCACGGTGATGCGCGGCTTGGCCGCGGGCGTGCCGGCGGCGGGGCTGGCGCGGGTGGCGCGGGAGGCGCGGGTGGCGCCGGTGGTGGTATCTGAGGGGTTCATGCGAATACTTTTTCTGATGGGGCGGGCAGAGGCCAGGCGGGCACTGGGCGCGCCTGGGTGTGTCCGGTGGTTTTGCTGGCGCGGCGCGACAAACCCGCAGCGGCGTCGCGCACCAGCGCCACCAGGGTGGCGAGTTGTTTGGCGCCGATCTGGCTGGCCGGCACGGTAACGCTCAGGGCGGCGGCGATGTCCAGGTGTTCGTCAAACACCGGCGCGGCGACGGTTGAAATACCGGCTTCAAAGGCGCCCTGGCTGACGGCAAAACCTTGCGCTGTGTCATGCTCTATCTGCCGCTTGAGCGCGACCAGTGTGGTCGGTGTGTGGGTTGTGAACACCGTCAGCGGCTGGCTGGCGTACAGGGTTTTGAGCGCGGGCAAGGAAAACTTGCCCAACAACACCCGCCCCAGCGCCGTGGCGTGGGCCGGCAGGCGCGCACCGACCTGGACACTGCTTTGCAGCGCCGACTGCCCCACCGACTTGGCGACAAACACCACCTCGGTGCCGTCCCGCACCACCAGGTGCGCCGACAAACCGCTGGCGCTGCTCAAGGCGTCCAGCACCGGTTTGCCGCGCTCGGTGAGGTCCATCGAGGCGAGAAATTCAAAACCCAGGCGCAACACGGCAAGCCCCAGGCGGTAGTGGGCGCTGTCGCCCACCCGCTCGACAAAACCCATCTGCTCCAGCGTCTGCAACAGGCGGAACACCGAGGCGCGTGGCACATCCAGCCGGCGCGCCAACTCGGCGCCGCTCAGTACCCGCGTGTCTTTGTGGAACTGCGCCAGCAGTTGCAGGCCACGCTGCAAACCGGGCACGGTGTAACGCAAGCCAGGGGTGGCGGTCACGGCGCACCTCCCCCGGCAGGGTCGCTGAGGCCGCTCTGGTCGCTCTGGTCGCTTTGGCCGCTTTGGCCGCTCTGGCCGCGCTGGCCATTGACGTCGATCAGGCCGATGAGTTGCGACACCGCTTGCGGCGCTTCAAGGGCGCAGACGTGACCGACTTCACCCAGCGACACGTAGGGTGCGTTGACGGCCTTCGCCAGCGCCAGGCAGCCTGCCGGCGGCGTGATGCCGTCGGCGCTGCCCGAGGCCACCTGCACCCTACACGTCACAGCCAACAAATCCGCCAGCAGGTCGCCCCGCGCCAACAAGTGCGCGGCCTGGCGGTAGCCGTGCGGCTGGATGCCCGCCATCACGTCCTGCACAAAGGCGACCTGCTCTGGGCTGGCGTTGGCCGACAACATCGCCCTGCCGCGTCGTTGCGCAAGTCCATGGGGTCCGAGGCTGGCCAGGGCGTCCAGGCGGTCCTGCAGTTTCTTTTGCCGCTCGGCTGCGCTGGCCCGCGCGTACCCTTGCGCCGGGGCCAGGAGCACCAGCTGCCTGACGCGCGCGGGCGCCATGCGGGCGGCGCTGGCGGCGATCAAACAGCCGAGCGAATGCCCAACCAGGGTGATCGGTTTCGGCGGGACGCTGGCCTTCGCTCCCTGGCCCATCACATCCAGCCATTGCCACAACCGCGCGGCATATGCGGCGGCCAGCGGCGCGTCATCCGGCAAGGCGCTGCTGCCAGCGTAACCGGGCGCGTCCCAGGCCAAAACATGGTGCGTGGTCGAATTTTGGGCCGCCTGCAACTGGCACAGCCAACTGGCCGAGCCGGAACCAATGCCGTGCAGCAAGACGTGGGTTGGCGCAATCGCAGCATTGCCCGACTGTCGATACTGCACTTGCCAGCGGCCCTCATCCAGCGTCAACGCGGGGAAACGCAACAGGCTTGCTGCGAGGCCGCCGGCGGGGGTCACATTTGAAAGCATGAAGAAAAATGCCCGATAGGTCGTCGAATCTATTCAATAGTTTGCTACTTATTTAATAGCTCACGTTTGATCCTCGCAAGCGGACTGTCGGGCGGGTACACCGGCGTGATCGGTTGTGGCGAGCCCAGCATCACACACATCAGCGCGTCTTCGTCGCCGATGTTGATTTCTTCGCGGTAAACGCCCGGCGGCACCGAAATGAAGTCGCGCTCCTTGAGCACCGACTGCCAGCGCTGGCCGTCTTTTTCGCAGATGACTTTCATCGTGCCGCGCAGCATGAAGAAGGCCTCTTCGACGTCGTAATGGATGTGCGATGGCCCTTCGTGCCCGGCCGGAATCACCATGGTTGAAAAGGTGAAATGGGAGGCGGCGATGGTGTTGCTGTCGGCGCTCACACCGGTGCCACCGGTGCCCATATAACGCATTTGGGCGCGCCGGTATTTGGGGTCGTAATCGGCCTGGAACTTCAGTGCGTCCCAGTCGTAACGGCGCGTGGCAAAACGGGCGACGCGGCTGTCCATCCATTGCGCAAAGCTGCTGCCTTCGGGCTGCATCATGGCGCGCTGGATCTCGGCCTCGGGCGGGATGTTGGCGTTTTGCAGGCCGCGTTCGTTGAACATCGGCTGGTTGGCTGCGTTTTGACTTTTCAGGGGGGTGTTCATGGTCAATCTCCGTTCATCCATTCATGACAAATCCGCCGTTCACTGGCAACACTTGTCCGGTTACGAAGCCGCTGGCGCGTGTCAACAAAAACAAGACAGCAGCATTCACGTCGGCCGGCACTTGCGCGCGCTGGATGGCGCGGCCGTCACGGTAATGCTCGTGGCGCGCCGGCGGCACGTACTGCGTGGCTTCCACTTCGGTCAGTCCCGGCGCGATGGCGTTGACGGTGATGCCATGGGCGCCGAGCTCGCGCGCCAGGCTGCGCGTCATCGCCATGAGGGCGCCTTTGCTGGCAACGTAAGCCAGCAACTTCGGCGCGCCCCACAGGGCGGTGTCCGAGGCCATATTCACAACGCGCCCGCTGCCGCTGGCGACCAAAAAAGGCTTGGCGGCGACTGTGACGAGCCAGCTGCCGC
>JANNYX010000006.1:0-3351 GCA_031410295.1 Rhodoferax sp. | reverse complement strand
AACCTTCAGAACCCTGTTTGGCGGCTTTGACGGCACAGGTGAGAACCTCACACCCAACAAATCGGACATCGACCTGTGGCATTGGGCGGCATATGGCGAAAAAGTTCCGAAGCGGCCCATTTCGTTCGACGAAACCTTGGCCGTGATTTCTTTGCTCTCCGATGACAAGCGTTATGCCGCGCAGCAAAAGCGCTTGCCACTGGTGGACTGCCTCGTGGCCCATCGCAAAGTTCAACGTCATGTGTTTGACGCGCTCAAACTGCTGGGAACATTGAGGCAACACATGTCGGCCTTGCCGCAGGATTTCGCCATCGCTCAGTACTTCAGCATGTTGGCCCAGTATGACGAAACCTTGACGCCACCGCGCCAGACGCGGCCTCAAGATGCGCCCTCAGCCGAGCAGGGCAGTGGCGACACCACTGGCACCGCTTCCGTCAACAGATTCAATCCGATTGACCCGCAACAACTGTATTTGAGCCTGATCGCTGCGGACGCTGGCACGCAAGAAGCGTTGGCAAAAACTGCGCAGTTGGAAGTGGGCAATTTCTTGAGCAAGGGTGCGGTTGATCAGTTGACCGAACGTGTGCGTGCATGGCTCGAAGAAGTTGGGAATGCGCCGCAAGATTTGTTACGCAGACGTGTGCAGTTGCTCAATGGCCTGCGTTACCTGGCGCCGTACCTTGCCCCCGACGACCGCAGTGAATGGTGGAACGTTGTCAAGGAGTCCGTTGATATTTCAAAGGACGTCGAGCCCAAACTCCGCACCCTCTGGGGCGACGTACGCTCGCTCTTGGGCTGCGACGACCGCTTCGACCCGAAACGGCCCTTCCTCTTTAAAACCCGCTTCAACGGAAACACCGAGCAAGACGAGCCGCTCAACGGATTCGTGCGCATCCCCGCCGGTCAGTTTCAAATGGGCAGCAATGAAGACAAAGACAAACTGCCCAGCACCGCCTCCATCAGCCATCCGTTTTACATCAGCCGCACCTTGGTCACCGTGCAGCAATTCGCCAAGTTCGTCGAGGCTGGCGGGTACAAAGACGACAAGACGTGGTGGGACAAACAAGGTGTGGACTGGCGCAATGGATCGTTCGACAGCAAAGTGGTGAACGAAGAGTACAAAACATGCCTGGCACAACGCAGCGTTGACCTGCGCCAGCAACCCATGCGTTGGGTCGAACAGGAAAAACTCGTCACTCGCCCGGTTTCGGGAATTACATGGTTTGAGGCGCGCGCCTACGCGCGCTGGCTCACCAAGGAATTGGGCAAAGAAATCGTCGCAACCAAGCTGGCCGCTGGTTACGAGATCAGGCTGCCGACAGAAATTCAATGGGAGCGGGCCGCGCGGGCAGCTTCGAATGTTGCTGCTGATACCCGCCGCTGGACTTGGGGCAATGATGTAAATCTGGCCGACCAGCGCGCGAATCTGAACCAAACCGTCGGCAGCGTCTGCGCCGTCGGGCTGTACCCACCCAGCCCGATTGGCCTGTGCGATATGGCTGGCAACGCTTGGGAATGGATGGACAATCTTTACCGATCAAAACCAGACGGTTTTGCAAGAGTCAAACTGGATCAAGATTTGATGAGCGCGGAGTCCTTGGAAAAATCAGACCTCCCCACGCTGCGCGGCGGGTCGTGGTTCGGCAATCCTGACCTCGCGCGTTGTTCGTACCGCGGCAGGAATCCCCCTGGCCGCTGGGACGGCGTAATCGGGTTTCGTGTGGTGTTGTCCCTGGCCGATTGATACTTCTGGTTCAAAAAAAACGGTTTGGCCGTCGTATCTGTTAAGGTTATAGCTACAAATATAGTAGCATTGTCGATTATCTTCGATGATCGTTCGGCCCAATCGCCACCTCTTGCCGCCCGCCGCCAATAGTTACTGCTATGTCAAAGCGGCAACTCTGGCGCAATGACCATTGTCAGATGCCTGAGGGGTCGTTATACTACCTAAAGTAATCAGGAAGTATAGTGAATCACTACGACGAATTTTCCGCATCGGCCCAGGCGGCCTTCGCCGGCCTCGATACAGCCGCGCGGCAGGCGGAGCTGGGCCGGTCCATTGCGCGCCTGCCGGGGGGCTTCGCCAAGAAAAAAGTGGCGTCGCGCGACTACTGGTACTACCAGGTCAAGTTGCCCAACGGCCAGCCGCAGCAGGTGTACTTGGGTCCGGACGATGCCGCCACACGGGCTTTGATGGCGGAACACGCCAATCCGCAGAAGCGCTCCGAACAGTCTGCTTTGACGCGCATGGCGCGGGCTGCAATCGCCTATGGATGCGCGGAAATTCCACTCAAACACGCGCGGGTGATCGAACGCTTGAGCGCTTACGGCTTTTTCGCGGCGGGCGGCATTCTTGTGGGGACGCACGCTTTCCTGGTCTACCAAAACCACTTTGGGGTTCGCTGGAACACCGGGGCGTTCACGCTTGATCTGGATTTCGCCGACGCCAGCAGTGACACGGGAAAAAATCTCTCGATCGTCTTGCCTGCGAACCTGAAGTTTGATGGCCGGGCGGCGATTGAATCGCTGGGGTTGGGCTTCATTCCCGTTCAAAGCAATACCACTTTCAAAAAGCCAGACGAACCTGACTTTGACCTTGATTTTCTGACCAGAGTGGGCCGCACGGGCGATGCGCCGGTGTATTTGCCTGCCCTGAATCTGACGATGCAACCGCTCAAGTTCATGGAGCTGTCGCTGGAAGACCCGATGCGCGCCACGCTGTTGACGCGCAACGGCCCCATCGTGGTCAACGTTCCGCAGCCACACAGATTCGCGCTGCACAAGTTGATTGTTCAAGGCGAGCGCCCGGTGGCACAGCGCGTCAAGGCGAATAAGGATCTGGCGCAGGCGGGCGCATTGCTGGATTACCTGCTCGCACACGATGGAGATCTGTTGATTGGCGCATGGGAAGACGTGGTTTCGCGCGGCGTCGGCTGGTCGCGCAGGCTGCTGGCGGGTTGGCGTGCGCTCGAGGCCACGCAGCCCGCGATGGACTTGACCGAACGGCTGCGCCGGGCGCTGTTAGAGAGAAACCAACGCCATTCAGAAGGTCTTTAGCGCCAGCTACAGGTTCATTCGAAAGATTCAAGCCGCAGCCAGCATCAAATGCCCGAGATCGGACTTCGCAGGCCGCACCTTGATTTCAATGTCATAACCCAGCCGCGTCAGGCAGTCCATCAGTTTGCGTTCTGACAGGTTGCTGAAGTCGCCGCGCATCATGTCAGACACTTTGGGTTGCGTGATTCCCATGCGGGCGGCAGCCTGTTGCTGTGTAAGTTCAAGTTTGAGCATGGCTTTCCTGATCTCGATCACCAGGCCGGTTTTGATCTTGAGTTTGTCAGCATCCGGCAG
>JANNYX010000005.1:0-2630 GCA_031410295.1 Rhodoferax sp. | reverse complement strand
CGCTTCAGAGCCATTCCAGGGCACGTTCAGCACTGCGGAAACGCCGTAACTCAGGCCCTCTTTTTCACGCACACGTTCCCACAGGCTGACCCGCGACATGATCTGCGTGGCGGTGAACAAAGCGGCGAAATCGGGGCTTTGCTCGTTCATGGCAAACCCGATGCGCGCGTTGTAGCTGGCGTTGGCTTTGTCTGCCACCCGCAGCACCTGCGTCGTGGTGTTTTGCGGTGCGACAAATTCGGTGACCCATGGCGCCTGCGGCTCGCGCGCGCCCCAGTCGCCCCACAGCCGCTGCAAAACCGCCTGCACCGCGTCAAGGTTGAGCGGCCCGACCAGCGCCAGCTCGCCCACACTGGCCGAAGCAAAACGCAGCCAGTGGTCCCGCAACTGCGCCGCCGTGGCCTGGCGCATCAGGTTTTCAGTTTCGTCAAAACTGCGCACTTCGCGCACATCACCTTGCGGGAAAATTTCGCGTGGGCGGTACATCTGCCCCAGAACGTTGCCGGCCACGCTGACGGTATTGGCGCGAATGTTTTGCAGGCTGGCCAGCATGGCACGTTGGTTGCGTTCAAATGCGGCGTCGGCAAAACGCGGCGCCCTGAGCATTTGGTGGACCAGTTCAAACACCGCCACCGTGTTGGCGGCGGGGAAATCCAGCGCCAACGAAACAATACCGGCACCCGTGGTGAACGAAATCCGCGCATCGAGCGCTTGCATGCGGTCCTTGATTTGCACCGTGTGCATCGCGGCCAGGCCCAGTTGCGGGTTGTCCGCCGTCCCTTCAAGCAACAGCGGCCCGGCCATGGTCGCCAGCACGTTGCTGCCTTTGAGTGATTGCTCCGTGCCCCAGCGCAGGCGCAAGGTGCCCACCACGCGTTCATCTTTGGCGGCGCGGGCAAGCACAGCGATCTGCAGCCCAGGCTTCTGCGCCACCGTCAACCGCCCGCGCTGGGCACGCTGCGCCATCAGTTCAGGGGTGATTTCGAAGTTCTCGAAACGCGGCGCCGAGGCGGCATCCAGTGGCGCGCGCATCGGTGCGGAGTCGCCCCGGGCGACCACCAAATCAGCGTAGCCCGGGATTTTCAATGCGGGCGCGCGCAGCGCCAAAGGACTCGGCACCGGGTTTGCGACGGCCGCCCCAGCGGTGACCCCGGCGGCGCCATTGCTTTGCACCGCTGTGGGCATGTAGGTGCCTGACGTGCGGTTCGACGCGACCAGGTACTGGCGCGCCAGGCTGCGCACTTCCTCGGCCTTGACGTCTTGCAGCGCCTCGCGGATGCCGACGATCAGGCGCCAGTCGCCCAGGGCCACCATGTCGCTCAGGGCCTGCGCGCTCGACTCCGCATCGCGCAATGTGCTGCGCCAGTTTTGCAAGAGGCTGGTGCGCGCGGTCTCGATTTCTGCGTCGCCAAGTTGCGCGCTTTCCACCACCCGGGCGAGCGCGGCAGCGCTGGCCTGTGCCTTCACTTCAAACTGGCTGTCGGGCAGGTCGAGCGGTTTCTCGGCCAGGCCGACGCCGACCATCAGGTAGCCGGGCTCCCGGGTGGCGCCGTAAAAACCAAAGGCGCTCGCCGCCAGGTTCTGCATCACCAGTCCGCGCGCTACCGGGCCGCGCCCCTGGCTGAGCGCTTCGGCCAGGATGCGCGCCGCCACGCCCTCGCGTGTGCCACCGGCGGGCACGTGGTACATCACCGCCGTGCTGGCCTGGCCACCGCTGCGGCGCAGCACTACGTGACGCTCGCCATCCTGCACGAGATCCAGGCTGTAAGTGGCCGGCAGCGCATCAGCAGGTTTTGGGATCGGACCAAAGGCCGCTTCGATGCGGGCCTTGATGGCCGCCTCATCAAAACGGCCGGCGACGATCAGCGTGGCGTTGTCGGGGCGGTAGTGGCGCCGGTAAAAGGCGTAGAGACGTTCCAGCGGCATGTTTTCGATGTCGCTCTTGGCGCCCAGCACGCCGTGGCGGTAGCCATGCGCGGTGTAGGCCGCCGCCCGCATGCGTTCGCCCAGGACGCGGCTGGGGTCACTTTCGGCACGCTCCCATTCGTTGCGCACCACGGTCATCTCGCTGGCCAGGTCGTCGCGGGTGAAACGCGCGTCGCGCATCATGCCGGCAAGCCACTTGAACATGAAGTCAAAACGCTCGCCGGCCTGGGCGTCGTTGGACAGGAAATGCGCAAAATAATTGGTCCGGTCAAAAGACGTGGTGCCGTTGTAGCGCATGCCCAGGGTGGCCAAGTCGCGCTTGGCGTCGACGACATTGCCACTGGGCTTGAACAACATGTGTTCGAGCAGGTGCGCCGACCCCGTCTCGCCAGCGCTTTCCTGGCGCGAGCCAACACGGTAGGTGATGTTGACGGTGGCCGCCGGTTTGGCATCGTCCGCCAGCAACAATACCTGCAGGCCGTTGGGCAGGCTGTATTCGGTGATGCCTGCCAGCGAACGCACGGGCGTCAGTTGCGCATGCGCGCTTAGGCCCATCTGGCCGGCCAGGAAAAGAAGACTGAAAATGGTGCGAAGCAGCAGGTTCATGAACCCCACTTTAGTGCCATTTGGGCCGTTTTGGGAAGCGCGAAAACGATCCCCTACGCTTCGCCTACCCTTTCACTCGGCGGTAATGCCAATCGCCT
>JANNYX010000004.1:0-3983 GCA_031410295.1 Rhodoferax sp. | reverse complement strand
GCCGAACTGGCCAAATTTTCCGACCTGGCTCACCGATGGTGGGACGCCAACGGCGAATTCCGCCCTTTGCACCAGATCAACCCCCTGCGTTTGCAATGGATCACCAGTCACTCGCCGTTGCGCGGCAAGAATGTGCTTGATGTCGGTTGTGGCGGCGGCATCCTGGCCGATGCGATGGCGCGCCAGGGCGCACAGGTTTTGGGCATAGATCTGGCTGACAAACCCCTGCGCGTGGCGCGACTGCACGCGCTCGAAGTCAACACACCCAATATCCGCTACCGCGAAGTCAGCACCGAGGTCCTGGCCGCCGAACAGCCGGCAAGTTTTGACGTGGTGACGTGTATGGAAATGCTCGAGCATGTGCCCGACCCAGCGGCGATTGTCAAAGCCTGTGCAGCCTTGGTCAAACCGGGCGGCTGGGTGTATTTCTCAACCATCAACCGCAACCTGAAGTCGTTTCTGTTCGCCATCGTCGGGGCCGAATACATTTTGAAGCTGTTGCCCAAGGGCACGCACGACTACGCCAAGATGGTGCGCCCCAGCGAGCTGGGCCGGTGGTGCCGGGAGGCCGAGCTTGACCTGCAGCAATCGCGCGGTCTCGAGCACAACCCATTGACCGGCCGGTATTGGCTCAGCGGCAACACCGGCGTGAACTACCTGATCGCTACACAAAAACCCGTCGCCTGAATCTTCCTGGTGGCGCACCCTGACATGTTCACCCAAATTGATACAGTATTGTTTGACCTGGACGGCACCTTGATCGACAGCGCCCCCGACCTTGGCGCCGCCGCCGACAAAATGCGCACCGACCGCGGTTTGCCCTCCTACCCGCTGGCGCGTTACCGCCCGATGGCCGGCGCCGGCGCGCGCGGCATGCTTCACATCGCGTTCAACATGGGGCCCGACCACGCCGATTTTTTAGCACTGCGCGAAGAGTTTTTTGGCAACTACGAACGTAGCCTGACAGAACGCACCTTCGCCTTTGACGGTGTGAACGAACTGATCAATGTGATTCTGGCGAGGAAGCTGGCCTGGGGCGTGGTGACCAACAAGGCGGCCCGTTTCACGCTGCCGCTGACGGCGCAAATGCCCCTGTTTGCAACCGCAGGCGCCATTGTCTGCGGCGACACTACCGCCCATGCCAAGCCGCACCCGGCGCCGATGTTCGAAGCCGCCAGGCGCATCGGCGTCGCGCCTGCGCGCTGCGTCTACGTGGGCGACGACCAACGCGACATCGTCGCTGGCCTGGCTGCGGGCATGGGCACCGTTGCCGCCACTTATGGCTACTTGGGCCAAGTAACTGACACCAGAGCTTGGGGCGCGCATGCGGCCATCAGCACGCCCTTGGCCCTGCTGGCGTTATTGAGCGATTTGGCCTGATTTGGAGGTTCCCGGGAGCCGGGGTTCAAAACCTCTTAGCATTATCTGGTTAAGGCCGACAGAGAATATGGATAGTTTGCTATATTTAACATAGCATAAGGTTGACCCGATTAAGCCGCTTGAATTTTCACTGCAGGGCCTAAAATACAGGCTTGGGGCTGCACTGGTTTCGACGTGGGTACGGAATCGCTGTGGTGCATGTCGAGCTGAATGCGCTCGTAAAACAGATTCAAAAAAACTAACTGCAAACGACGAACGTTTCGCACTCGCGGCTTAATAACCCGTGAGCCTTACAACGGCAGGCCGATGGGCCGGGCAAGGGTGGTCTGAGCGCAAGTTTGGGCCGTCCAGGCTGTAAGGTCATTTTCATCGGCTGGCGCTGCACCGGGTACCTTGGTGTGGAGCGAGACAATAGGGTGCTGGCGACTGTGAAAGCGTGTGGCTGCGCGTTCACAAGGGCGAGACTCAAATCAGACCACTAAACATGTAGATCTGCTCGAAGATGGCTTGCGGACGGGGGTTCAAATCCCCCCAGCTCCACCACACAAGACTGCCCGCCCGGTGTTTGCCGGACGGGCTTTTTTGCGCGTCACATCAGCTGTCACTCCAGCTTGATGTTGGCCTGCTTGATCAGCACGCCAAAACGCTCGAACTCCTGGCGATTCAACTGCGAGAATTGCTCCGCGCTGAGGGTGCTGACTTCGCCGCCCAAACCTTTGAGTTTGGCTTGAACGTCGGGCAGGCGCAGGATGCGGGCAAGCTCGGCTTGCAGGCGTGCCTGCACGTCGGACGGTGTACCTGCCGTCACAAACAATCCGTACCAGGTGCTCATTTCAAACCCTGCCACACCCGCTTCTGCGAGCGTGGGCACCTGTGGCAGCTCGCTGCTGCGGGTGCTGCTTGTCAACGCCAGCGGTTTGAGCTTGCCGGCCTTGATCTGGCTCATCGCCGAGGAGGTCGTGTCAAACATGATCTGCACATTGCCGGCGATCACGTCCAGGTGCGCCTGGCTGCTGCCTTTGTAGGGAATGTGCACGCTTTGCACGCCGGCGGCCAGGTTGAAGCCTTCGCCCGCAATATGCTGCGTGCTGCCAACGCCAGACGAGGCATATTTGAAATCGCCCGGTTTGGCTTTCATCTGCGCGACCAGCTCGCGCACGGTGTTTGCCGTCACATTGCTGCCAACCACCAACACATTGGGCACGGTGACGATCAAGCCCACTGGGGCGAGATCCTTGATGGGGTCGAAGTTGAGCTTCATCAGGTGCGGCGCGATGGCCTGGCCGGTGTTGGTTGCCACCAGCAGCGTGTGGCCGTCGGCCGGTGCTTTGGCGGTCAGGTCAGCCGCAATGGTGTTGGAGGCGCCGGGTTTGTTTTCCACCACGAAGGTGCCCTTGAGGCCATCGGCCATTTTCTCGGCCAGCAGGCGGGCGATGATGTCGGTGCCGCCGCCGGCATTGGCGCCGACCATCAGGCGCACCGGCTTGTTCGGGAAGTTTTGCGATAGCGCCAGCAGCGGTGCCAGTGCCAGCGCGGCCATCAGGATGCTGAGGGGCCGACGGTTGAATATCTTGAATGAAATCATTGCAGCGCTTCCTGTTTGTGGGTTGAAGTTTCTTGCATTTGCCGTTGACTCTGACCCATGCGACAAGCCAGATTGAAGGCGTTGAACATGGCCGTGGGTGCGGCGACCCCGCGCCCGGCAATGTCATAAGCAGTGCCGTGCGCAGGGGTAGTAATCGCCACCGGCAGCCCGCCATGCACCGTGACACCGTGCTCAAAACCCATCAGCTTCATGGCGATCTGGCCCTGGTCGTGGTACATCGTCACAACGCCGTCATAACCGCCCTCGGCGCGGATGGCGCGGACAAACGCGGTGTCTGCCGGGAATGGGCCATCCGCTGGAAAGCCCCGAGCGCCTGCCACGCGCACGCCTGGTTCGATGATGCGGCCTTCCTCATCGCCAAAGTTGCCGTTGTCGCCGTTATGGGGATTGAGGCCACACACGGCAATACGCGGCGCGGCGATGCCGCCGGCCTTGAGTGCCACCGTGATCATTTGAATGGCGCTGGCAACACCCTCGGCGGTCAGCAGCTGGCTCACTTCCCTGAGCGGCACATGCGAAGTGACGCGGGCCGTCCAGAGGGTTTGCAGCACGTTGAGTTCGCCGCAGATGCCTTTGAAACCAAGAAAATCGGCGAACCAGCGCAGTTCGTCTTCCTGGCGCATGCCGCCCAGGCGCAGCGCGCTTTTGTTCAAGGGCGCAAAACAAAACGCGTCGGCTTGCCCGCTGGCGGCAAGGCCTGCACCCTCGGCCAGACCTTGCATCAAATAACGGCCATTGGCTTCACTGGCCACGCCCAAAGGGAAGGCTGGAGACTTCGCGCCAGCCCATTCGTGCCAGCGAACAGCCGGTGGCGTTTGAATCGTGCCGGTTTGACCGATCAACAGGATCCGCGCCTGGGCGAGTGTCACCGCGCGGTCGAGGAGTTTTTGCACCAGCTCAGGGCCGATGCCGGCAGGGTCGCCGGTGAACAGGGCGATGGTGGGCAGGGTCATGGTCTTACGGATTTCAGGGTGGCGCTTTCGGGTTGATTGGCGGC
>JANNYX010000003.1:0-3521 GCA_031410295.1 Rhodoferax sp. | reverse complement strand
CGCACCTTTGAGTGAATCCGCCAGTGGAATCTCGACCTGCACGTGTTTGCCGGCCCTCAAACAAGCAAGGGTCTGCTCCGCATGCATCTGCGTCGGGGTACACAGGATGACCGCGTCCACTTCCTTCAGCGCCAGGCTTTCACTCAGGTCGGTCGCCACATGGGCGATGCCGTATTTGGCGGCGACTTCACGGGTTTTTTCAAGGTCACGGCCAACGACAGAAACAACTTCCACGCCATCAATGTTCTTGATGCCGTCAATGTGTTTGACACCGAACGCGCCAGCGCCCGCCAGGGCTACGTTGATGGTTTTGCTCATGATTTGATAACTACTTTTCAATCGATGCGTGAAGCTGTTCAGGAATTTTCAAGAACCAGGTGCCCCACCGAGGTATTGCTCGCCGGAACGTGGTGGAAGCGGTGGATGACCTTGGGTTTGGCGCCGCCCGCCGCACCGGGTGTGGCCTGCGGATTCAGGTCGGCCATGGCGCCGCGGGCGATCAGCCACATCACCAGTTCAATACCTTCGCTGCCGGCGTCACGCACGTAGTCGATGTGCGGCATTTTTGCCAGGCCTTCAGGGTCATCGATCATGCGGTCAATGAACGCCTTGTCCCAGTCGAGGTTGATCAGCCCCGCGCGCGGCCCCTGCAACTGGTGGCTCATGCCGCCTGTGCCCCAGATTTGCACGTTCAGGTCCTGGTCGTAACTTTCTATAGCCTTGCGGATCGCCTTGCCCAGGTTCAGGCAACGCTGGCCGCTGGGCACCGGGTATTGAACGACGTTGACGGCGAACGGAATCACCGGGCATGGCCATTTGAAGTTGTCTTTGGGGGGCTGGCCGCACAGCAGGTTCAAGGGCACGGTGAGGCCGTGGTCGACGTCCATCTTGTTGACGATGGTCAAGTCAAAATCCTGCTGGATCACCGACTGTGCGATGTGCGAGGCCAGGTCGGCGTGGCCCACCACGTCGGGCACCGGGCGCGGACCCCAGCCTTCGTCAGCCACCTTGAAATGCGCCGCCGTGCCAATGGCAAAGGTGGGGATCATCTCCAGGCTGAAAGCGGTGGCATGGTCGTTGTAGACAAGAAAGATCACGTCGGGCGGGTTGTCTTTCATCCATTGTTTGGATTTTTCGTAGCCCTTGAAAAGCGGCTGCCAATAAGGTTCGCTGTCTTTTCCCAGGTCCAGCGCCGCGCCGATGGCGGGGACGTGGGAGGTGTAAACCGATGCAGTGATTCGTGCCATGTCTTGCGTACCGTGGTATTTGAGTCGTTATCTGGATTGCTTGCCGGGTCTGTTAAAGCAGCGTCCCGCTGCCATGGCCCTGCGGCTGGTGCTGCGGCTGAGCGGTGCCGTCTTCCCCGAGGAAGCGGTTGCCGTCGATGGAGCGGCCACCGGCGATCATCATGTCGCGGTATTCGATCTCGGTCATGCCGGTCATGCTGCCTGCCATCTGCTGGAAACTCTTGCCATGGGTGGCGCCGAGTTTGGCCAGGAAGTAGATGTTGCCGCCAAGTGAAATCGCCTTGTTCAGGTCAGCATCAAGCACTGCCTGCTTTTGCGCTTCGGTCATGGGCCATTCGTCGAGGTAGGCGCGCTGATCGGCCTTGAAACGCTCTCGGTTCTCGGCCTTCATGAGCGACATGCAAAACTGGTTGAGATGGTAGCCGGCGCGTGACTGGTCCATGTCAAACAAGGTCGTACCGGGGACGTTCAAATAGGGTTTTTCAAGGGACATGGGAGTGGTTCAATCCGGATTCAAATCAACGTGAACACTGAAAAGACAGCGGCTTGTTGGCGTCACCTGCCACGTATTTGGGCCAGCTGGGCCATTCACACAAGGGCAATTCGCGGGTGGTGGCGAACGGCACACTGAGCGTCTGTTCTGCCACGGTCAGGCGCGCGGGGACATCACCGCGTTCGACCCATGCCGCGAGGGCTGACAACACATCCACATTGCCCGGCGCGCCGCTGCCAACGTGGTCAACGCCAGGGGCGACATACAGTTTGATGAATGTGCCGGCGGTATCGCGGCCCATGCGTTGCACCACGGATTCGTAATAACCGATCCCCGCATACGGGCTTTGCGCGTAGTCGGCCATGTATTCGAGCATCATCAATTTGCCCCCTCGCGCATTGAAGGCACTCAGGTCGGGGTTGGTCGAATCCATCAAGGCCGAGACTTCGAGCACGCGGGTGCGGTACAGCTCAGGGCGGTATTTGGAGACGTCGTAATTGGCATCCCGCACAAAGATGTGGCGCAAAGCGCCGCTGCCGAAAAACCATGAAATGCCGTTGTCGGGTTTGGCAGGTTGGGAGGGCGAGCTGCCGCCCACATACCAGGCGCTCCAGCCACCCGTCGGGCCCGCGGCAGGGGTGCCTTCACCCGACACGCCCCAACCTGGGTATTCAGTCACGCCGTTGGCCAGCGCAAACGGGAATATGTAGCTGCTGTAGTACGACTGCACGGCTTTGACCTGAGGCGCCGTCAGGCAGCTGGCAGCGTCGGCGCCGTTGCATTGCAGTTTGCCCACGTCGAAGGCGGCTTTGCAGGCCACCGGGTTGGCCACCAGGTTGTCTTTCAGGCCGTCCATCTCGTCACATGCGGCCAACACGGCGCTGTGCACCAACTCGACCTTGTCGCGCGGCATCCAGGCGTCGCCCATGGTCGTGAGGCCCGCGCGGTTGCTCACGTGCATGAGGCCGGTCCAGTTGATGACCGGCACGCGGCTGAAGATGCCGTCAAAGTCATTTGGGTATCGCTGCGCCATCGTCAACGCTTCGCGGCCGCCTTCGGAGCTGCCCACAAAGTACAGCTTGTAGGGCGCCTGGCCGTAGGCCCGCTGCGTCAACGCCACGGCGACATCGCGCACTTTTTTGTACGACGCGTGGGCGAAGTTGACAAATGCCTCGTCGTTGGCGGCAAAAGCCTGCGGCGCAACACCAGGCGCATTTTGGTGGCCGGAGTCTGTGCCGTAAGTGACATAACCCTGCGCCAGTGGCGAAGGCTGGTCAAACCTTCCGGCGGGAATCAGCCCCACACCGGTGGTCACCGAGCCATTGAAACCGCCACCGCCATACTGCACCGTGCGGCCATTCCAGTTGAGCGGCAGGTTGACCTGGAACAGGATGGGTGGCGCGGTTTTATCAACTGGCAGGATGCGTCCCAACACTTTGCAGTTGCCCGGTGTCTCGGGGTTGACGCGTGACGCCGGTGTGCCGCCTTGCGCAGCCACGCTCACAGACGTTGCAGCGACCAGCGTCGCCGAATCGATGGTCGTGCCGCCGTTGGGCAAACCCACAGCGGCGGCGTCAATCGGTGCGGCCAGTGCCGCACAGGACCTGGCAGCGTCTGCGCCCAAGCTGATCGGTCCAACCGGTGCGACGGGTCCGATGGAACCACACGCTGCCAAAAAAGCAGCTGCCGACAACAGCAAAGCATTTTTCACCACTCGATTGGTTTCAAAAGTCTGAATCTTCATTGCGGATCTCCTGGGGTTGCCTGTGAACTGAAGTCTG
>JANNYX010000002.1:0-2249 GCA_031410295.1 Rhodoferax sp. | reverse complement strand
CGCAACTCGGTCGGCACGTCGGTGGTTTTGACGAGTTTGCCAGTTTTGGCTTTTTCGTCGGCGCTTGAAAACTCCATCTGGATGAGTTTGGAGCCCAGGCTGCGCCGGATCACCGCGCGTTTGCCAGCGCGCAACATCGGTTTGTGCACATAAAACTCGTCCGGGTTCACGGCGCCTTGCACCACGGTTTCACCCAGACCGTAACTTGACGTGATGAAGACCACATCCGCAAAACCGGATTCGGTGTCGATGGTGAACATCACGCCCGCAGCGCCCAAATCGGAGCGCACCATGCGCTGCACGCCCGCAGAGAGGGCCACGTGTTCATGCGCAAAGCCCTTGTGCACCCGGTAACTGATGGCGCGGTCGTTGTAGAGCGAGGCGAAGACTTCCTTCATCTTGAGCAATACGTCGTCGATGCCGACCACGTTTAAAAAAGTCTCCTGCTGGCCGGCGAAGGAGGCATCGGGCAGGTCTTCGGCCGTCGCCGAGGAGCGCACGGCGAATGACGCCAGGGGGTTGCCAGCGCTCAGTTTGGCGAAGGCTGCGCTGATGGCCTGCTGCAAATCCGCTGGGAAGGGTTGTTTCTCCACCATTGCGCGGATGTCTGCGCCGGCAACGGCCAGCGCGCGCACGTCGTCGGTATTGAGGTTCGCCAGCCGGGACTTGATTTTGTCGGCCAGGCCGTCGTGCGCGAGGAACTGGCGGAAGGCGTGCGCGGTGGTGGCAAAACCGGTAGGCACTTTCACGCCGGTGGGCAGTTGCGAAATCATCTCGCCAAGGCTGGCGTTTTTACCGCCCACCGCCTCGACATCGGTCATTCTCAGGTTTTCAAAAGGAACGACCAGCTCGGTCGCCGCAAAGAGTGCTGACATGGGAAAACTCCAGAAATAAAAAACCGGGCGGCGAACGCGTCACAACGTGTTGTTGCTTTTGGGGGGTTGCGGCGTTGCATGGCTGAATGGGGGGGTTGCCGGATCATTGTAGAGTCCGACAAACGGCGCCTGGGCAACCGCCCAGGGCCGACAATCACCGTCTGGCCAACCCCATTCCGTCATGACCCAAGCTTCCACTTTTTTTGGCGACCTGAACAAAGGCTCCGCTACGCCCCCCGCGAAGACCCAACGCAGCGTTTTCTTCATCTCCGACGGCACCGGCATCACGGCCGAGACCTTTGGCAACGCCATCCTGGCGCAGTTCGATCTGGAAGCGCGCCACATTCGCCTGCCCTTCATCGACACCGCCGCGCGAGCGCATCAGGCGGTGCGCCAGATCAACCATGCCGGGGTGGTGGACGGCAACAAGCCGATCGTCTTCAGCACGCTGGTGAACCTGGAGGTGCTGGGCATCGTCACGGACGGCTGCGAAGGCATGTTGCTGGATATGTTCGGCACCTTTGTGCACCCGCTGGAGACCGAGCTGCACATCAAAAGCAACCACCGCATTGGCCGCTTCAGCGACGCCAGCAAAAACAAGCAGTACCAGGACCGCATTGAGGCCATCAACTATTCGCTGGCGCACGACGACGGGCAATCCAACCGCGACCTGGCCCAATCAGACGTGATCCTGGTGGGCGTGAGCCGCAGCGGCAAGACGCCGACCTCCTTGTACCTGGCGATGCAATACGGGCTCAAGGCGTCGAACTACCCGCTGATTCCGGAGGATTTTGAGCGCCAGCAGCTGCCCACCGCGCTGGTGCCGCACAAGTCCAAGATTTTTGGACTGACGATTCAGCCCGAGCGCCTCAGTGAAATCCGCAACGAGCGCAGGCCGAATTCAAAATACGCGGCGCTGGAAAACTGCCGCATGGAAGTGAACGAGGCCGAGGCCATGATGCGCCGCGCCGGCATTCGCTGGCTCTCCACCACGACCAAATCAATTGAAGAAATCGCGACAACGATCCTGCAGGAAATCAGGCCGGAGCGTTTGAGTTATTAGGGCGTTAAAAATGCTGTTTTAAACTAATTTAAGTGTAAATTTAGATTAAAATAGATTCATTATTGCTATATGTACAGTAGCATAATAGTGAATACTTTAGACGGCCTTAATAGAGATTAATATCAGTCAATTTTCTAAATACAGATATTCAAGTCGTTGACGCTGGGTCGCGCCCAATCCCAAACCCTTCTCCAGGTAGTTCTCCATGCCGCCGAAGTCAGCGTCAACAACGTCGAGCGAGGCCTGCAAATAGTCCGCTTGCACACGGCGCACGGCAGCCCTCACCTCAGGCGGCGCCGAGGTGAGGGCTG
>JANNYX010000001.1:0-7689 GCA_031410295.1 Rhodoferax sp. | reverse complement strand
GAAACCGAGTGTGCGGCCTCCTTTGCGGCGTCTATCCGGGCGGGCCAGCGGGTTGAACTTGAAGCCATCACCAGCATCGCCACGTCACTGGGCGCCCGAAAAGTTTGCCAGCAGGCCTTTGAGTATTCAAAAACGCATCCGGTTCAAAGCGTGGTGGTCTCCGACCGGGCTGCGGTGTTGGCTTGTGAGCGGTTCATGGACGACCATCGCCTGGTGGTCGAACCGGCTTGCGGCGCCTCACTCGCGGTGGTCTATGACCGGGCACCGGAGCTGGCTGCGTTTGACTCGGTTCTGGTCATTGTTTGTGGTGGTGTCACCGCGACAGTCGAGCAACTGAAGCGCTGGTCAACACAACTGCCCTAAAGTGCTCGCATGCGCCAAGGCCTGCATGAAAACCTCACACTGCGCCAACTGCTGCAGGCTCACGTATTCGTCCGGCTGGTGCGCCTGGGCGATGTGACCTGGCCCACACACCACGGTGGGAATACCCGATAGTTTGAAGAGCCCGGCCTCGGTGCCAAAGGCCACTTGCGTGACCCGGTCCTGGCTTGACAACCGCTGGGCCAGACGGGTAACGGCATCCTGCGCGCTGCCCAGAAAACTCGGCACCTCGCAGATCGTCTCAAACCGGAAACCAGCCTCAGGGTCGACCGCTTTCATGCTTGCCTCAATCAAGCGGGCCTGGGCGATCAACTCCTGCTGCATGGCTTTGCCGCTGGCGGTGGGCAGGTCGCGGAATTCGTAGCGAAACCAGGCGTCGCGCGGGACGATGTTGTCGGCAATGCCACCTTGCATTTGGCCCACACTGGCGGTTGAAAACGGCACATCAAACCCTTCAAAACGCGGCTCGTCCCGCTCAAAACCTTCAGCCATGGCGCGCAGTTTGCCAATCAGGCGCGCGGCCATTTCAATGGCGTTGACCGATTGCGGCGTGAGTGAGGAATGCGCCGCCTTGCCGCGCACGCAACACTGGTAACGGTAGACGCCTTTGTGCGCCGTGGCCGGCACCATTCCGGTCGGTTCGCCGACAATGCAGGCGATGGGCCGGATGCCGGCGTCCTGCAGGTCCGCGATCAGTTCCTTCACGCCGAAGCAGCCGGTTTCTTCGTCGTAGGTGAAGGCGAAGTGGATCGCGTAAGGCGCTCTACTGTTCAAAAACGCTTCGGCCTGGGACAGCGCAATGGCGATAAAACCTTTCATGTCGGCACTGCCACGGCCGTACAGACGCGTCTCGGCTGCCGACTGCACGATGCCGCTCAAGGGATCAAGCGACCAGTCCTGCCCGGTCCACGGCACGGTGTCGGTATGGCCCGACAAAATAATCCCCGCCGGTTTGCCTTCACCCAAGGTGGCAAAAAGATTGGCTTTGGTTTTGTCGGCGTTCCAGGTGAGGCGGCACTTGACACCGAGGCGTGCGAGGTGATCGCGGATGAAGTGGATCAGTTCCAGATTGGAGTTTTCACTCACCGTGTTCATGCGCACCAGTGACTGGGCCAAATGCAGGGCGTTGGGGGAAATCATCGGCTGATTTTCAGGCATACCAGGAAATGTGCATAACAATCGTGTGGGCAAAGGCCTCGAACCTTGACTGTGCAAGTCACCAAACTGATCGACGGACACCGGAAACAATGCAGCCCCGGAAGCATCGGACAATCACGGCATGGGAATCGGAAAATACATCAAGGAGATCGGCCGCGGACGCGAAGGCGCGCGATCACTCACCCGCGAGCAGGCAACGGACCTGTTTGGCCAGTTGCTCGACGGCACGTTGCAGGATCTTGAAGTCGGCGCGTTTTGCCTGGCGATGCGCATCAAGGGCGAGACGGCCCAGGAGATGGCCGGATTTCTGGACGCCACCCGCGCCCGGCTGAACCGGGTGCCCAAGGCCGATCACGGCCGGCCGACCATCGTCATCCCCAGCTACAACGGGGCGCGCAAGCTGCCCCAGCTCACGCCCTTGCTGGCCTTGCTGCTGGCCCGCGAAGGCCTGCCGGTGCTGATTCATGGCATGGCCAGCGAATCGACCCGAATCTATACGTCAAATGTGCTTGAGGCCGTCGAAATATATGCCAATACAGCTATTACTTCAATAGCGTGTGGCGAGGTTCAGTTTGTGCCGACCGGGGTGCTCTGCCCCGGTCTGCAGCGCCTTCTGGACGTGCGCCGCGTCGTCGGGTTGCGCAACTCCGCACACAGCGTCGTCAAGCTGATGAACCCGTGTTTGGGCAAGAGCGTATTGCTGTCGAGTTACACCCACCCTGAATATGCCCTCTCCATGGCTGCCACGTTTGAGCTGATGCAGTCCGACGCGATGTTGCTGCGCGGCACCGAAGGTGAATCAGTCGCCGATGCGCGGCGCATGCCCCAGATGGACGGTTTCATCGGCGGGCAACGGCAACGGCTGCAAGAGGCCCAAAGCGGCACGTTGGCGGCGCTGCCAGACTTACTCCCTACGACGGATGCGGGATTGACGGGCGCGTACATTCGCCAGGTGATGGATGGCGCCAAACCAGTGCCAGAATCGATTGCCAGGCAGGTGGAACACATCTTGCGTCTGGTTAACCAACTATGAGCTTAAATTTGAAAACCGGAAGCGTGACACTCGTTGGGGCGGGCCCGGGCGACCCGGAGCTGCTCACCATCAAGGCCGTCAAGGCGATCCAGGCGGCCACCGTGCTGCTGGTGGACGACTTGGTGAACGACGAGGTCGTGCGCGCCTACGCGAGCAAGTCGGCGCGCGTGGTGCACGTCGGCAAACGCGGCGGTTGCAAATCGACACCGCAGGCGTTCATTGAGAAACTCATGATCAGCGCCGCGCAGGAGGGCCACCAAGTGGTGCGCCTCAAGGGCGGCGACCCGTTCATTTTTGGCCGGGGCGGCGAAGAAGTCGAATCCCTGAAGGCCGCGGGCGTGCAGGTGCAAGTTGTCAATGGCATCACCTCGGGTCTGGCCGCGGCAACCGCGCTGGGGGTTCCGCTCACCCACCGCAACGCGGCGCAAGGCGTCGTGTTTGTCACCGGCCACGCCAAACCCGACACCTGCGGCATCGACTGGAAAGCCCTGGCGGCCACGGCATGTCAAGCCCGGTTGACGCTGGTGATTTACATGGGCGTGAGTGGCATTGAAACGATCCAGCGCGAACTGTTGGCTGGCCTTCCAGCGGACACGCCAGTCGCCGTGGTGCAAAACGCCTCCTTGCCGAGCCAGCGGCAGGTGGTGACGACACTCGGCGCTCTGGCACAGGCGATTGAGTCGGAGCAGATCGGCAGCCCGGCAGTGATCGTCGTCGGTGATGTGGTCAAAGGCATTCAGGCGGCGGTCGGACAATCACCAAAGAAGCCGCAACAAAACCCAACACAGGGGCGCCAGCGAAGCTTGCCGCAGAACCGCGCGGCCTGAAATCGACCATCTTCCCGCCCGCCTGCGCGCCTACCCTCCCGGCCATGCTCCCGGCCACCCTCCCGCCGGGTGGCGCCACGCGCATGCCAAGCGCACCGCAGGCACCTGGCTGGCGTCGGACAAAATCGCCCCATGCATGAATTTGATGTCGTCATCATCGGCGCGGGCGCAGCCGGCTTGTTTTGCGCGGGCGTCGCCGGGCAATTGGGCCTGAAGGTCCTCTTGGTCGATCACAGCGAAAAAGTCGCTGAAAAAATCCGCATCTCGGGCGGCGGGCGCGCTAATTTCACCAACCGTGATGTCAGCGCCGCCAACTTCCTCGGCCAAAACCCGAATTTTTGCCGTTCGGCCCTGGCGCGTTACACGCCTCAGCACTTTTTGGCGCTGATGCAGGAACACGGCATCACTTTTCACGAAAAACACAAGGGCCAGTTGTTTTGTGACCGCTCGGCCGAAGACCTGATCTCAATGCTGTTGAGCGAGTGTGAAAAAGGCGGCGTCACGCGCTGGCAACCCTGCAATATAAATTCAATAGAAAAAACAGCATCAGGCCGACAAGAAACATACAAACATTGCTATCATCTTAATAGCGACCGCGGTCTGATCTCGGCGACTGCCGTCGTTATCGCCACAGGCGGTTTGTCGATCCCCAAAATTGGCGCGACGGATTTTGGCTACCGCATCGCACGCCAATTTGGCCTCAACGTGATCGACCCTCGCCCCGCTTTGGTGCCGCTGACGTTTGACGGCGCCAGTTGGGAACCGTTCGCAACTTTGTCGGGCTTGTCGCTGCCGGTGTTGATCGAAACCGGCAGCAAAAAATCCAGAACCAGTTTTGCCGAAGATTTGTTGTTCACGCACCGTGGCCTGAGTGGCCCGGCAGTGTTGCAGATTTCCAGTTTCTGGCAGGCCGGCACACCGATTCGGCTGAACCTGGTGCCGCTGGTCGACTTGCCTCAACATCTGGCGCGGGCCAAATCAACATCGAAAAAACGCGTCGCCAACGAACTCGCCGCGCTGGCGCCCACCCGTTTGGCCGAGGCCTGGGTGGCACAAGATGCCGCCTTGCAGCGCCCTATCAACGAAGCGACGGACAAATCACTGGCGGCGCTGGCCGAACGCGTCGCCCGCTGGGACATCAAGCCCACTGGCACCGAAGGATACAAAAAGGCGGAGGTGACGGCGGGCGGTGTGGACACCCGCGAACTCTCCAGCCAGACCCTGGAATCGCGCGTGCCCGGCCTGTATTTCATTGGCGAAGTGGTCGACGTTACCGGCTGGCTGGGCGGGTACAACTTCCAGTGGGCCTGGGCCAGCGCTTTTGCCTGCGCACATGGCCTGGCACAGGCGCAGTTACAGGCGCTCGAACCGGCGTATTCGTCACCCAGCGGCTGAGCTTTTCACGCTATAATCCTTGGCTTTGCTGGCAAACCCCCACTGCCTGATCAACATTGAGTGGGGGAACACCGCAGACAGCACACCATCTGGCCTGATCTTCCCGTTGATGCGCGCTGCACAAATTCAGAAATTTTGACGTAAATGACAACCATCCGTGTAAAAGAAAACGAGCCGTTTGACGTGGCGCTGCGCCGCTTCAAGCGCACCATTGAAAAACTGGGTTTGCTCACCGACCTGCGCGCCCGCGAGTTCTACGAAAAACCAACCGCCGAGCGCAAACGCAAGAAAGCCGCCGCCGTCAAACGCAACTACAAACGCATCCGCTCGATGCAACTGCCGAAGAAGTTGTTCTGATCGCTTGAGTCGATCAGCCTTCTTGGCAAACCAGAGCCCGCTTGGCGAATACCGGCGGGCTTTTTTGTTGATGACCCTAGAATTTAATTGGGGTCAGATTCCAATTGATTTCCACACATTTCCAGGTGATTTAATTGGAATCTGACCCTAATTAATTTGGAGAACGCGATGACCTTGAAAGAACAAATCACCGAAGACATGAAAACCGCCATGCGCGCCAAAGACAGCGAGCGCCTGGGCACGATTCGCCTGCTCTTGGCCGCCTGCAAGCAAAAAGAGGTGGACGAACGCGTGGTGCTGGACGACGTGGCCGTGATCGCCATCATCGACAAGCTCATCAAGCAGCGCAAAGACTCGATCACCGCCTTCACGCAGGCGAACCGCATGGACCTGGCCGACAAAGAAAGCGCTGAACTCAAAGTGCTCGAAGCCTATCTGCCCCAACGCATGGGCGCCGACGAGGTCAAAGCTGCGGTCGCTGCCATCGTTGCTGAGTTAAACGCCAAAGGCCCCGGCGACATGGGCAAAGTGATGGGCGCTGTCAAAACCAAACTCGCGGGCAAGGCCGACATGGGGCAAGTGTCAGCGGCGGTGAAGGCCGCTTTGGCCGGCTAGCTTCCCGCCACTTTCATCCGGTTGACGAGCATCGAGCCGACAGTTTTGGCGCCATAGTTGTAGGTGTCGGCCCCCACCGCCAACACGCCTTTGAGCATGTCTTTCATGTTGCTGGCGATGGTGATCTCATGCACCGGGAAGGCGATTTCGCCCTTCTCCACCCAATAACCGCTGGCGCCGCGCGAGTAGTCGCCCGTCACGTAATTGACGCCGCTGCCCATCATCTCGGTGACAAAGAGGCCGGTGCCCAGCTTTTTGAGCATCGCGTCCAGGTCGTCCCCTTGGCGTGTCAGGCGCGATGTGAGAATCAGATTGTGCGAGCCGCCGGCGTTGCCGGTGGTTTTCATGCCCAATTTGCGCGCTGAATAACTGCCCAGAAAATAGCCTTGCACGCGCCCGGCATCGACCACGCTGCGCGCCTTGACGCGCACCCCTTCCTCGTCAAACGGCGAGCTGCCTTTGCCGCGCAGCACAAACGGGTCCTCGGAAATATCGATGTGTTTGGGCCAGACCTGTTTGCCCAGCGAATCCATCAAAAAAGTGCTCTTGCGGTACAAGGCTCCGCCGCTGATGGCTTGCACGAAGCCGCCGACCAGGCCCGCCGCCAGGGGCGACTCAAACAACACCGGGCATTCTGTGGTGGCGATTTTGCGGGAATTGAGGCGCGACAGGGCACGCTCAGCCGCGTAACGGCCCACCACTTCGGGCGCGGCCAGCTCACCGGCGTGACGCATCGAGCTGTACCACGAGTCGCGCTGCATGTCGCCATTTTTGCCGGGTGACGAAGCGATGGGTGAAACCGACACCGAATGCCGCGAACTGGCGTAGCCGCCGCGAAACCCGTGGCTGTGCGCCGTGAAAAAATGCGACTGCTGCGCCGACACCGCCGCGCCTTCGCTGTTGGTGATGCGTTTGCTGGTTTTGAGCGCGGCGGCTTCACATTTCAACGCCATCTGCGCGGCCTGTTCGCTGTCGATGTCCCACGGGTGGAACAAATCCAGATCATTGCGCTGCTCGCCTGCCGTGATCACGTCGGATTCATCCGGCAACGCGGCAAACGGGTCCTCGGCGGTGAAGCGGGCAATGTCGTAGGCCGCCTGCACCGTGTCTTCAATGGCCTTGCGGGAATAGTCCGAGGTGCTGGCGTTGCCGCGGCGGGTGCCCAGGTAGACCGTGACGCCCAGCGACTTGTCGCGGTTGCGTTCGACGTTTTCGAGCTCGCCTTTGCGCACGGAAACGGAGAGTCCACAGCCTTCCGAAGCCTCGGCGCCGGCGTCGGTGGCGCCGAGCTTTTTAGCGTGCGCCAGGGCGGTATCGACGAGGTCTTCAAAAAACGGGCGGCTGTAGCTGAAGCCTTGTTGGGGCGTGGTGGGTTTATTCATATCGGCAGCTATGATACTTGGGCATTACAGCGGGACACTATGGCAGGCAAATTCGTCAAAGGTTATTACGTCAAGGGGCAATTCGTTGCCGAGGGCAGCGAGCTCGATATTGAGCTCAAAAAAGAGCTCAAGGGCACCGACGCGCAAAGCCGCACGGACCAGAAGAAGGAAAGCCTGGAGTTGCAGAAACTCGGCGAAGATATGCTGACCTTGAGCGCCGGCTTGATGGACACACTCGATCTTTCCGACAAACTCAAGGACGCGGTGGTTGAGGCCAAACGCATCAAAAATTTCGAAGGCAAACGCCGGCAGATGCAGTTCATCGGCAAATTGATGCGCCTCTTGGACGAGGCGCAGATCGAATCCATTCACGGCGCGCTCAAAGAGCAACACAGCGGCTCGGTCGCCGACATTGCCGCCTTGCATCAGGCGCAAACCTGGCGCGACCGGCTGATCGCCCCGGACGAAGACAACGACGCTTTCCAGCAATGGATCACGCAATTTCCGCAGACAGATTCACAACAGCTGCGCGCCCTCATCC